>JAJRVC010000333.1 GCA_024277475.1 Deltaproteobacteria bacterium | reverse complement strand
CCACCTATACATTATCGTTTGGTGTAACCGGAACCATTGATTTGACGGATATGGACGCAGACGGTCAAGCGGATGCTATCAGCTATGCCGATGATCCCTGTTTTTTCAATGCCAACACACCGGTTCCGGCCTGGCCAAATCCCACGGCCGGAAATTCACAAAAAATCGACGATCTCTTTCATGCCGCGGTCAACGGCCGGGGGTTATTTTTCAGTGCCTCAAACCCCCAGGAATTGGTCGATGCCATGGCCGAGATTCTCGGAGATATCCGTGATCCGGCTTCGGGCGCTTCCGTGTCCGTCAACGGGGAGGAACTTGGTGCCGACACGGTGTTGTATCAGGCCAGATATATATCGGGCGACTGGATCGGAGAAGTGCTGGCATTTCCCATCGATCAGACCACCGGTGCGGTATTAAATGCAGAAGATGAGGTTTTGTGGAATTCTTCTGACAAGCTCGAACGGATAGGGGTCACCTGGGACAACCGCAGAATTGTGACCTACAATGGGGCCGATGCCGGCATAAAATTTAGATACAGCAGTCTGACCACTGCCCAACAAGATGCATTAAAGGAAGCGGACTGGGGACTTGGATTGACCCAGGATCAACAGGCCGAGCGCATTCTGGAATTTATCAGGGGCCGCAGTGACAACATTGGGGCTTTAAACTTCAGATATCGTAACAAGAAATTGGGAGATATCGTTCATTCGGCCCCCGTGCTTGTAGGCAGAGCTGAAGACGCCGACAGTGATGGTGTGGATAATAACGATGACGGAGTTGCGGACGAGACCGGAGAACTGAGCGGCGGAACCGTATTTTCCGGGGGAAATGACGGTATGCTGCATGCGTTCGATGCCCAAAATGGCTGGGAACGCTTTGCCTATGTACCCAACCTGGTAATTGAGAATTTAAAAGATCTGAAGAATGTCGATTACAGCCATCGATTTTATGTGGATTTGACACCCTATGTCAAGGAAATAGAAATCAGTGAAACCATCAGAAAAACGTATTTGGTGGGTGGACTGGGTAAAGGGGGCAAGGGCTATTATGCGCTGCTCATACGACACAGGACTGAAAGCGGCGGCGTCTGGACGGACATCCTGAATGTAGATAATGTCGACGACTCTACTTCCGAGGATACAGTCAAAGCCATGGTTCAGTGGGAATACCCACGTGCCGATACGGCCGCTGACGGCATGGACAATGATGGTGACGGAGCTACGGATGAACCCGGGGAAACGGATCCCGACATCGGTTACAGCTTCAGTCAGGCCTATGTTGTCAAAACAAATGACCCGACCAACGAATTTGTGGTGATCTTCGGCAACGGTTACGGAAGCACAGGCAATAAAGCCGTGCTGTACATTCTCGATCTGAACGGAGTCATAATTCGAAAAATCGATACAGGTGTCAGCGGAGATAACGGACTATCAACTCCGGCCATCATCGACGTCAATAATGATCGGCAGGTGGATTACGTCTATGCCGGGGACCTGCAAGGAAACATGTGGAAATTTGATTTAACCGCTGCCGATTCAGCCAATTGGGAGGTGGCCTTTAATGACGGCACAAATCCCCAGCCCCTTTTCGCTGCGGGCCAGCCGATTACTTCCAAACCGGATGTCATGCGACATTGCACGGAACACGGCTATATGGTTGTTTTCGGGACCGGAAAATTCTTGCACAACAACGATCGGGCGGATGTCAGCCAGCAGAGTATTTATGGTATCTGGGATTACGGCGACGATGCCGACGACGGGGAATACCTAGGATCTTTTGACCCCAATGCCATGCAGGAGCTTTCCAACCAGACTATCGGTGTCACCTTGCTTGAGCAGACCATCGATGATTTGAGGACCATCAGCGGTCACGCCTATCGTACGTTCAGCGACAATTCTACCAATTGGCAGACCGTTACGGATACTGATGCCGGTCAAGATCCCAATCCGTTGACCCATGCCGGCTGGTATGTTGATTTTCCCAACACATCCCCCTATGAGGGAGAGCGGGTATTCAAAGGCGTCCAGATCCGGGATGGCAAGGCGATTGTAATCTCATTTATTCCCAACACCTCTCCCTGTTCGGGAGGCGGAAACTCCTTTTTGTATATCATGGATGCCTGCGATGGCAGTCGAATGCCTGAAGAAAGAAGTCAGTTTGAAATCGGCACTCCCGGCAATACGATTCAAATCGGTACCGACCCTGTGACCGGCGACCCGATCATGGCACCGCCCACCGGCAAAGCATTTGTTGGTACCCTGCATGAACCCAAGATCATAAGAAAACCGGGAACAGGTCTGGAGCGATTGTATATGAGTTCTTCTACCGGTGTTGTAGAAACGGAAGATGTGCCGGCCGAAAGAAGAGGAACACTTTACTGGCAGGAAAGATAGGGTTTTACAGTAAAACGATGTATCACCATAACTGATTATAATTGGAAAAGAACCTCCCCGCGGCAAGCCGCGGGGTATCGTTCAAATGTTTTTTCGTTAGATAAAGGAAAGGACTCAACATGCATATATCCATTAAAACGCGACTTTTCGTGGCAATCCTCAACGGGCTGATCTTTGCCGTCATGACTTTTGCGCCTGCAATCGTTCCGGATGCAGAAGCCGGATCGAAAAAGCTCGGAAAATCCAAAATTGTGTATAACGGTGAAACACCGGTCCATCCCGGTTATCCCCGGTTATTCGATGCTATCGGTGCGATAGACCGATTAACAGCCGCAAAAGCGGTAATCGATGATTCTTTGTACCATATTTCGCTTTCCGCAACCTATTATGAACCGGGACCGCGCAATGTATCGAGATCCCGCTTTCGTGCCGGCGATGTTGTGGGGTGCCTCATCAGCGCCAACGGCGAAATAGAATCCATCTGGCTCATATCCCGAAATGGTCGATAATCTGGATAGCAACCGTTCACAGGTTCAACGTTCAGCCTACCCTGGTGCGGCTTATAGGATTCATATTACAACTCGTGTGAGGCTCCCAAATATGAATCTAAACAATTGAGCAGCATAAATTCAGGTCTGGGCCGGGGGGGGGTAAGACCAAAGAAAGCATTATTATTACCAATTTGGCTGCAAATTCCACCATATTAAGGTCAACAGCTATGTCTGCTGGTGGGAAGTCTGCTTACCGAAATCGGGGGACAAATCGGGTGGCTGGCCTCGGAGATGAACTTTCGTTTTAAAAAGCCGGTTTATTTTGTGGATATGATTGAATGTTCGCTGACCATCACAAAAATCGACGGACTAAATCGGGCCAGAGCCGAGGCAATTTATCGCAACCAGCACGGAACCGTCGTGCTGGAAGCCGAATTGGCGGGTATTCTTCCGAATGTCCGCGAACGGAAGGTCCTCAGCAATTCTAATTATGGCCACAATCTAAGCATCAAATAATTATTATGCTAATTACAGGATACTGAATGCATGCAGGCTCAAAGCTCAAAGCAAAAGATTAGGAATTGTTCCTTTAGTGCTTTACTTCGGACTGATTTTGGCATCGGGTTGGGCCGAAGTACTTGCACCGGTGCCGGGTCCGGGGGCTGAGACAGTGGATCTGAGCATACTTGAACGGCCTTCAAAAAGCGCACCCTCCCTGATATCGATGGATTTCGCTTTGCAGTCTCCCAGCAATTGACCGGAAGATTGGATCTCGAGCTGTTTGCGGGCCAGAACATTACCGGTAATCTTCCCCTGAATAACAATGTTGTCGGCTTCGACATCGGCTTCCACGACACCACTTTGACCTACAAAAATATCACCGACTACCTTGATGGTGCCTTTAAAATGACCCTCCACCCGCAGATCTTCATCGCCTTGGATATCGCCCTCGATTTTTACTTTTTTGCTCAACACTGAAGTTTTGCTGGTCGTTTTTCCTATTTCCATCTACACATCTCCTTCATACTTTCATTTTTTCCCGGCGGTCGCAGATGCAGTTGAGGTTTGCAGGGGCTCGACGGAAGCGGGTTTTGATGTCTGAGCTGATTTTTTGCCCATTTGCATTTCTCCGTCAAAAACAGCGCCGTCCAGAATTGAAACTTTAGGGGTCACAATACGTCCATTGATTCTGGCGGTATTGTCCATATGAATTTTTTCAGTGGCTGTAAGAGTACCCTCTACGTTACCGTTAACGGCAATGCTGGTGGCGTTGAAGTTTCCTTTGACCTTGGCTCCCTGAGCAACTTTCAATTGACCCTTTAAATTAAATTCTCCTTCAAAAGAGCCCAGGATGATCATATTGCCCTCGCCGGAAACGCTTCCGGTAATTTTGAGATTTTTCCCGAAAAAGGTCGTGGAATCCTCAGCCCTGTCTTGCGAGGTGCTTTTAGGGGTATTCTTGGGGGGACTCTGATACGTGCTCATAGGGGCAGTCGGAACCTCGACGGCAGACGCCTCTTCCTCTTTATCCTTTTTCCCGAATAATGTCATACCTGAACTCCTTTTGAAATAAGGTGGTTGAATGAAAGCATGCGATGAGGATTTTTTCACACCCGTGTTTACTAATATATAGTAAAATAGCTAAAATGTAAAAAGATTTTGTGATGAAACCATCTCTTTTTTATGCTATACATCCACAGAGCACTACTCATCACAAGGAGCACCGTCATGAGAAAGACCCTCCTTTTTTTGTG
>JAJRVC010000332.1 GCA_024277475.1 Deltaproteobacteria bacterium | reverse complement strand
TTACGTCTGCGAAGTACGAAAAGTACGTCTCAACGTAAACCCTTGTGCGGCCTTGCTCAGAGAAAAAATTGCTCATTTCTGAATTGGAAACTTACGCCAGTGCCCATGGATAAAAAAGGCTTCGTGGATGGGCACTATCTATGGTTCCGATTTGATAAGGACAAGTCCTTATAAATACTGACCTCGGCATTCAGCTATTTTACGAAATCCGAAATTAAACTGGAAACAGGGTTTTGCAAAGGTCTCTTGGCGGGAGGACTATAGAATTAAATGGAATATTTTTTCGAACTCTTTTTAAGCGGTCTGACCCGGGGGAGCATTTATGCACTGATTGCGCTGGGGTACACCATGGTGTACGGCATTATCCAGCTGATCAATTTTGCGCACGGTGAGATTTACATGATCGGGGCCTTCACGGCCCTGATTGTCGCCAGTGTCCTAACCATGCTGGGGTGGAACGAGATCGCTATCCTTTTTATAGCCTCGGTCGTTGCCGTTGTTTATTCAATGGCTTACGGGTATACGCTGGAGAAAGTGGCCTACAAACCGCTACGGCACGCTCCGCGTCTATCGGCCTTAATCAGCGCTATCGGCATGTCATTATTTTTGCAGAATTATGTCCTGCTGGCCCAAACCTCTGATTTTATGCCGTTTCCCAGTCTTATCCCCGATCTTGAGATCCTGGAACCCATCGCCTATCTTATCAGCACGCCGGAAATCGTTATTATTCTGACCACAACCTTTGTTATGGTGTTGCTGACCTTTTTGATCAGATTCACCCGGGTTGGAAAAGCCATGCGGGCAACTGCCCAGGACCGGGATATGGCTATGCTGGTGGGGGTGGATGTCAACCGGGTAATTTCCATCACCTTTATCGTAGGTTCTGCAACGGCCGCTCTCGGGGGCGTTTTGATTGCCTCCCATGTCGGCCAGATTAATTTTTATATCGGATTTATCGCCGGTATTAAAGCGTTTGTCGCTGCCGTTCTCGGTGGCATCGGCAGTATGCCGGGGGCGGTTCTGGGAAGTCTGGTCCTGGGTTGCGCCGAAGCATTTTTCACTGGATTTGTTTCCAGTGATTATGAAGACGTTTTTGCATTTGTCATTCTGGTCTTAATCCTGATCTTCAGGCCGGCCGGAATCCTGGGACGTTCCGATACGCAGAAGGTTTGATTATTCATAGTTATTTGTTGTTAGCCGTTAGAAATTTGCACCTGTGGTTTTTAAGAGTGCTGAGGTCTAATAACCGATAAAGCAATAACCCATAATTCTTTTACGGATTTTAAAGTGGTCTCTTTTGATGAAGTAAAAAAGTCTTTTTTCACATCCCTCTGGTTTATGTTTTTGACCTTCCCGATAATGGTCATCCGGGTCAACACGGTTGAAAATATAGTGGAATGGCGCTGGGAGCGGATGTTTATGGTAGGCTTCGGCATTTTTTTTCTCTCCTTCGTCTGGCGCTATTTACTGGAACGTAAGGAGAGCGGCAAAAAAGAAGCTGATCTCGGTGACGTTGAGCATATCCCCTGGAACCGGCGAATCGCCCGTGAGCCCCGCTTTTATATCCCGACCTTGATCGGTGTAGGTATTTTTATCCTGATCTTTCCATTCATCTTCTCTCTTTATCAGACCAATATTATGATTACGGCATTGATTTATGTGATCACCGGTCTGGGGTTGAATATTGTGGTCGGACTGGCGGGTTTGCTGGATCTGGGCTATGTCGCTTTTTATGCGGTAGGAGCTTACAGCTATGCGCTTTTGAACTACCATTTCGGGTTAGGGTTTTGGACGGTGCTTCCCATCGGCGCCGGGATGAGCCTTATTTTCGGCCTCCTTTTAGGATTTCCCGTGCTGCGTTTGAAAGGAGATTATCTGGCCATCGTTACCCTCGGTTTTGGAGAAATTATCCGTCTGGTTTTGGAAAACTGGAATGAATTTTCGTTTGGTCCCAGCGGCATTGCCAACATCCCCCGCCCCGGATTATTTGGAATCCAGATGTCACTGCATCAGGCAACCATCTATTTGTATTTTGTGATGCTCCTGCTGGTACTGCTGACGATATTTGTTGTCCGACGTCTGCAGGATTCCCGGATCGGCAGGGCCTGGATTGCCCTGCGGGAGGATGAGGTGGCCTGCCAGGCCATGGGGATCGACAAGACCCGGACCAAGCTGAGTGCCTTTGCTATGGGTGCAACCTGGGCCGGTATGGCAGGGGTCGTGTTTGCTGCTAAAACCACTTTTATCAATCCGGCCAGTTTCACGCTGTGGGAATCGATCATTATCCTGTGCGTGGTGGTTTTAGGCGGCATGGGCTCTGTTATCGGGGTTATTTTCGGAGCCCTGACTCTGATCCTCCTGCCGGAGTATCTGCGTGTTTTTTCTGAATATCGCCTGCTGGTTTTCGGTGCCGTTCTGGTCGTGATGATGGTTTTTCGCCCTGGCGGGATCGTCAGTCAGGTGCGCCGGACCTATCAATTTGAAGGGAAGGGCGCGGGTAAACCCAAAGCTGAAGCGGCAATAACCGGTTAAAATGGAACCTATACTGCAAGTAAATAATTTAACAATGGATTTTGGGGGTCTGCGGGCGCTGGACAGTCTGGACCTTGAAATTCACCAGGGGGAAATCGTCGCTCTTATCGGTCCTAACGGAGCCGGCAAAACCACCTTTTTCAACTGTTTAACAGGAATATATGCACCGACTGCAGGTGAGATGTTAATTCGACCGCCCAACCTGAAAACCAGGAAGCTAAACGGCTTGAAACCGAATTATGTCACCAAAGCCGGTCTGGCCCGAACCTTTCAGAATATCCGGTTGTTTCAAAACATGACGGTGCTGGAAAATGTCATGATTGGCCGTCATTGTCGAACTTCCGCCGGGATTGTCGGCGCTATTACCAAGACCAGATCCATCCGCAAAGAAGAAAATAAAATCGTCGAGGACAGCTATACGGTTCTGGAGAAAATAGGTCTGGCGGAATTTGTCAATGAATTTGCCAAAAATCTTCCCTACGGTGCCCAGCGGCGTCTTGAAATCGCACGGGCCATGGCGACCGAGCCATTTTTATTGCTCCTGGATGAACCGGCAGCCGGTATGAATCCACTGGAAACCAGGGAGCTCGACGAGTTGATTGTCAGGATTCGCGATCAGGAAGGTATCACCATTTTGCTGATCGAGCACGACATGAAACTGGTGATGAGTTTGTCTGATAGTATCTATGTGGTCGATTACGGCAAAAAAATTGCACAGGGAACCCCGCAGGAGATAAAAAGTAACTCTGCGGTCATCAAAGCCTACCTCGGAGAAGATGCCGATGCTTGAGCTTAAAAACATAAAAACTTTTTACGGAAACATCCAGGCCTTAAAAGATGTCAGCCTGAAGATATCCGAAGGTGAGATTATTACCCTGATTGGTGCCAACGGCGCCGGCAAATCCACCACCCTGATGTCTATCTGCGGCATTGTATCGCCCAGATCCGGTGAAATTCTCTTCATGGGTGAGCCCATTCAGAATTTGGCACCCAACAACATTGTTTCTTTAGGAATCAGCCAGGTACCGGAGGGCCGCCGCATATTTCCTTACCTGAGCGTTGCGGAAAATCTGGATATGGGCGCATTTTTAAGAAACGATAAGGATGAAATCAAACGCGACATCGAGTATATCTACGAACTTTTTCCGATTCTGGCCGAAAGACGCACTCAGGCCGGAGGCACGTTGAGCGGCGGCGAACAGCAGATGCTGGCCATATCCCGGGCCTTGATGGCCAAACCCCGGCTTCTCTTGATGGATGAGCCGTCTTTGGGTCTGGCCCCCCTGATTGTAAAGCAGATTTTTAGTATTATTAAAAAAATCAATGTCGAGAGCAAGACCACCATTTTCCTGGTTGAGCAGAATGCGAACATGGCTTTAAAAGTGGCCCACCGCGGGTACGTCATGGAAACCGGCCGGGTGACCCTATCGGATACGGCCCAAAACCTTATGGCCAACGATAAGGTCCGAAAGGCTTATCTGGGGATATAGGCATTTAGGAATTGGGGGATTAAAGGATAAAATATAGAACTTAGCTCTGCAATTGGAATGATGGAACAACGGTTCAACAAGAAAATAGCCGTAAAAAATACTGATATTTCAATAAATTAGATAAATTCAGAGGTGTTATGACAGATAGAAGTCCTCCAATTCCCCAGAATTCCCAAATCTCCAAATCCCTCAATTCCTGAATTAGACCCACGTCCATTTTTCATAAAATCTTTCGAAAATTAAAGAATCACAGCTATTTTTCCAAGCTGTACGTCGAGGTCTCTATTATGTATTTGACAACTAAAATTGTCTATTGTATACAAAATTTCATAGACGAATTTTCCACCTTTAGAAAATGCTGATTTGGATTGATTAATTGATTGCCAATCAAATTGGCCGGAGCGACTATGATAATCGATGAATTCTCAAAAATAAAAAAGGAAACGACCTGGGCTATAAATCCGGAGACTTCAGCTATACTCGTCATCGACATGCTCAATGATTTTCTGGTTGAAGGCGGGAAAATGGTTCTTCCCGAAGGTGATCATATTGTGCCAAACCAGAAAGCTGTGATGGACGCAGGCCGTAAAATCAATATTCCAGTCATCTATGTCAACGATGCCCATCGGCCGGGATTAAGAGAAGACCGGGAGTTTTTAAAGCGAGGGCAACACTGTATCGAAGGATCCTGGGGCGCTAATGTCATTGATGCACTGAAACCCTCTGCTGAAGATTTGATTATTACCAAACGTCGCTTTTCCGGTTTTTTCGAAACGGATCTCGATTTAACATTAAAAGATCTATGCATTAAGATGTTAATCGTGATGGGTGTAGTAACTAACATTTGCGTACGTTCCACGATTCATGATGCCTTTTTCCGGGGGTATAAAGTGATCGTTCCGACCGATTGTGTTGAAGCAACCGGGCCGCGAGAACAAGAATCCTCTTTGTACGATATTGAAACCCATTTCGGTGATATCACGAATTCTCACCAAATTATTGAAGCGTTGTCAAACGCTTCGCCGGCTATCTGAGTCACGCCATTGGAACGGTTGTTGATTCTATCCTGTACGTTGACTTTTGCAATAAAAAAATAATCATTTCAGATTCATTCTTATCAATGTCGGAAAGGATATCCGCTATGACATTGAAAGGAAAAGTCGCCATCGTTACTGGATCAACGAGAGGAATCGGTGAGGCATGTGTCAAACTGTTTGCCAGGGAAGGCGCCAGGGTAGTGGTGTCCGGCCGCAATGAGAGCGATGGTAATCGTGTGGTGGAAGATATTCAAAAAGAGGGCTGTATCGCTGTTTTTATTAAGTGCGATGTTTCTGTTGCTCAACAGATAAAAAATCTTATCGATAAAACCGTAGCACAGTTCGGCCAACTGGACATTCTAATCAACAATGCTGCTGTAGAGAATGTCAAGACTGTGCTCGATACTTCCGAGGAAGAGTGGGATTACATTATTGACACGAATCTTAAAAGTGTTTTTATCGGCACAAAGCATGCCATCCCTTACATGTTAAAGAACGGTGGTGGCGTCATTATTAACACAGCTTCCACTTTTGCTTCCGTTGGTTCACCGGGATATGCCGCCTATCACGCTTCAAAAGGTGGCGTGGTAAGCTTTACGCGGGCTACGGCCATCAGCTATATTAAAGATAATATTCGAGTTAATTCCTTGTCCCCGGGAACGATTGATACACCGGGGCTCCGCGAAGGAGTTAAACAGACTTCAAAGGATCCTGCAGCAGCAATGGCCGGTTATCTGGCTTTGCAGCCCATGGGACGTTTTGGGACCTCGGCGGAAATCGCCAAGGGTGCCCTTTTCCTGGCCTCAGAGGATTCTTCTTTTATGACAGGCGCCGAGCTCCTAATCGATGGTGGATACATCCATGTGTAATCAATTAACATTTAACAGCTGTTGCTTAACACATTAAAGGAGGTACAATCATGAGGAGAAGAGAAAATTTAAAAAAGCAATTCAAATTAACTGGTTTAGTCGCTGTCATTTTGCTAACTTTCACCTTTGTGATACCCTGTGGTGTCTTCGCCGATAAAGATCCAATTAAGATTGGAGTTGTGCTGCCGCTTTCGGGCGGGTTAGAGCTTTTCGGGCAGCAGGGGATCCAGGGCGCTAAGATGGCGGTGGCAGAAATTAATGCTGCTGGTGGTGTGCTTGGTGGGCGCAAGTTTGAATTGATTATTGAAGATAACAAAACAGATCCCAAAACGGCTGTTGAAAAAACCAAAAAATTAATCCTGCGGGATAAGGTTCATGCCATTCTTGGTCCAATTACTTCGGCGAACCGAGATGCTATGACCCCCCATTTGACCAAGCTAAAAACCCCTTTGCTTTATGCTACAGACTATGAGGGAGGTGTATGCAACCGTTATGTTTTTTGTTACAGTGCCATTCCTGATCATTACATCAAACCTTTTATCCCCTATTTATTAAATAATTACGGAGACTCCTTTTATCTTTTTGGTGCCGATTACGTCTGGCCACACAAAATGAACGCAGCGATAAAGGCAGCAATTCAAGAACAAAAAGGTAGTATTCTGGCGGAGGAATACACCCCATTTGGTGTAAAAGATTTTGCTTCCACAATCCAAAAAATCCGCAAATCCGGTGCCAAAGTACTTATTTTAACCCTGCCCGGAGCTGATGGACAAACTTTCGTGAAGCAATTTGGAGAATTTGGTATGAAAGAAAAAGTCAAGATCGCCTTTATGGGATTCAATGACAACTATATGTCTGGACTAACCGGTGAGCAGGCTGAAGGCATCATTACGTGCAATCACTTCATCCAATCATTGGACCGCCCGGATTCCAAAGATTTTGTAGCACGCCAGCGCAAAATGTTCGGCGATGACGCAATCGTCAGTTTTTACGCGGATAGCCATTATGGAATAGTGATGCTCTTTAAAGAAGCAATTGAAAAAGCTCAATCTGCTGATAAAGAAAAAATTATTGATGCAATGATCGACCAAAACGTTGTTGCCGCGAATGGTCAAGTTACGATGCATGGAGACCACCACATGACATTGAACATGCTAATTGCCGAAGTCATCGGGGGTCAACTAAAGCTAAAGAAATATATTGGTCCTATACGGGCTGCCAACCAGTGTCAGGGTCGGAAGATGGTTGGTGCCAAGTAAGGGCGTTGGCAATGGGGGCAGGACATAAAAAATCCACACCATGTTTTTTAGCTCCTTACATGCCGTTTGTTTGACCAAAAGTGACAAATATATTTGGATGGCATAGATGGTATAGCAATAGTGGATATTCTTGAAACACGGGGTATTACAAAAAAATTCGGCGGCCTCACCGCCGTGGACCGCGTGGATCTGACTTTGGCGGAGGGGGAACTGCGTTGTATCATCGGCCCCAACGGATGCGGCAAATCGACGCTTTTTAACCTGATTACCGGCTACTACAAGCCTTCAGCGGGTAAAGTATTTTTCTCGGATCAGGACATCACCGCAAAACCCGTGCACGTGATCAGCAAGCTTGGAATCGGACGAAAATTTCAGATTCCGGGCATTTTTGACCAACTGACGGTATATGAAAATATCCGGGTACCGTTTTTCTCGAATCAGCGGCAATCCATGTTTGTCAGTGCACGGGTCGATTCAGACTCTCATCAACGGATTTTAAAGTATCTATCCAGGATTAATCTTTCTGAAAAAGCCGATGAACCGGCTATGAACCTGTCTCATGGGCAAAGACAGTGGTTGGAAATCGGCATGGTGCTGGCCAGCAATCCGAGATTGATGCTCCTGGATGAACCCACTGCCGGAATGACGGTCACAGAAACCCGTGAAACCGCAACCCTGATTAAAGAAATATCGCATACCACCGGTATCTCAATCCTGGTCATTGAGCATGATATCCGTTTCGTTAAAGAAATCGCCGGCCGTATCACCGTCATGTACAAGGGCACGATTTTCCGGGAAGGAAGTTATGAAGAAATCCAGTCTGACACCGAGGTCCGTAAAATCTATCTTGGGAGGCAGGGGTGATCCTGACGATTGAAGATCTGCATGCGTCTTACGGCGGCAGTCTGATTTTACAGGGGGTCAATCTCTCCATTCATGAGGGTGAGATCAAGGCCTTGATGGGTCGCAACGGCATGGGAAAGACCACCCTGTTGAAAACGATCATGGGCCTGCTTACGCCCCGGGCGGGAAACATTCTTTTTGACAACTGCCCCATCCAGGGACGTCAGACTCATGAAATCGCCTCCAGGGGCATCAGCTATGTGCCCCAGGGCCGCGAGATCTTTGGTGAATTTACCGTCTGGGAAAACCTGCGGCTGGGTACCCTCAGAAACCCCCGGCCTATGCGGAAGATACCGCGGGACATCTTTGAATATTTCCCCATTCTTTATGAACGACGGAATCAGCGGGCCGGCTCATTTTCCGGCGGTGAGCAGCAAATGCTCGCCATCGCCCGAGCTCTTGTCGGGCAGCCGAAGCTTTTGCTGCTGGACGAACCTTCAGAGGGAATTCAGCCTTCTATTGTGGATCAAATTTGTGAAATATTAAAAAAAATCAACCTCGAAACCGGTCTTACGATTTTAATCGTGGAGCAAAACGTCGACATGATTATGGGTTTAGCTGCGGTTTGCTCGTTTATGGAAAAGGGCCAAATAGTGCAAACATGTTCCATCGATGACATCCGGATGGACGAATCCATCATCACGAGTCATATGGGGGTCTAAGATCAGGTGTCAGTGTCCTGAGGTTCAAGGTTCAGAGTTCAAAGGTTGAAAAGTCCCGCAGTTAAGAGTTTAAAAACGTCAACCCGGAACGGTGAACCCTTTTTCCTGACACCTGGATAATTTAAGCTAAATCGCCAACAGGTTTGATTTACACCCGGGTCTAACTCAATATATCGAAATTTCTATAACGGTTTAACATGGATCTCATTATCCCAATCCTAAACAGTTTGAACTACATCCTGGTTTTGATTCTGGTCGCCATGGGCCTGGTGATTATCTTTGGGCTGATGCGGGTAATCAATATGGCTCATGGAGAGTTTTTTCTTGTCGGGGCTTATACGGTGGTGATGACTGATCGGATCGGATTGGGATTCTGGATCGGTCTCATTTTAGCCCCCATTATTGTCGGCCTGCTGGGAATGGCGATAGAGACCATTTGCATCCGGCATTTATACCGCAGGTTTTTGGATACGATTCTGGCGACCTGGGGGATTTCAATTGCCATAAAGCAGTTAATCATCATTATTTTTGGTCCTGCCGGACTGATGGTCCACCCGCCGATGCCCCAATCCGTCCAATTCTGGGGCGTGGAATACCCGGCTTATCGCCTGTTTATCATGGGGGTCGCCCTGGTCATTATTTTAGTTACGTTTTATGTTTTTTTCCGAACAGATTTCGGTCTTGGAGCCCGGTCGGTGATTGCCAACCGGGATATGGCCGCTTCTTTGGGAATTAATACGCGTCGCATGTACCGGACAACCTTTACGTTTGGTTCTGCGCTGGCCGGATTGGCCGGGGCAGTGATGGCTCCTTTGATGAGCTGTGATCCGCAGATGGGCCTGGGTTTTTTTATCCCGGCTTTTTTATCGATCCTTGTGGGAGGCACCGGCACGCTTGCCGGTATTTTGGTCGGCGGGGCGGTCGTTGGCGGCAGTGATTCATTCATCAGCTATTTGTTTTCACCCGTAACGGCGCAAATCGTGGTATTTTCCCTGGCGATTGTGTTGATCCGTATTCGACCGGAGGGATTACTTGGAGCGAAACGCCGTGAATAGATTTTTCTTGCCTTCTTTCCGCCAAAAGCAGGATATTGTGCGTTTAATAGTGTTGGGACTTTTAATCATTTTCCCGCTTATCGGCGATGACTACCTTATTGCTCAATTGACCCAATATCTGGTTTACGGAATGTTTGCGATTGGCCTCTCACTGGTATGGGGTTACGGGGGCATTCTTTGTTTCGGTCATGCCGTTTTTTTCGGACTCGGTGCCTATATCATGGCATTGGCTACTAAGAACATGATTCCGGGCATTGGCGGTTTTATGACGGCAAGCGTGATGGCCATTTCATTATCTGTTGTTGTGGTCGCCCTCTTTGCTGTTGTGCTGGGCTATTTTTTATTCTACGGGCGTCTGTCGGGTCCGTATTTGGGCATCGTTACCCTGGCCATAGCGGTCATCGCCGAACGGATTGCAGTAAAATGGTATTACATCGGCGGGTACAATGGGTTGATCAATGTGCCGCCGCTTTCCATCGCGGGATGGGAGTTCATAAGTATCAATACGCTTTTTTACGTCATTCTGGCCATCGGTCTGGGGGTTTATCTGGTTTGCGACCGCATTGTCAGGTCTCCTTTCGGCACTATTTTGGCGGCGGTACGTGACAACGAAGTGCGGGCCGAATTTTTCGGCTACAATATTGCGAGCTATAAGATCATGATTTTTGCCATCGGCGCCGCCGTGGCCGGTTTGGCCGGCGCTTTAAATGCCGTGGTTACCGAATTTGTCTCGCCGACCATGCTGGGTTTTGGACTTTCGACCGAGGTGTTGATCTGGGTGGCACTGGGTGGCAAAGAGGTTCTGTTGGCCTCGTTTCTGGGCGCTTTACTGGTCCGGGTCCTGGAATCATATTTATCCGATTTGCTGACCTATTACTGGATTTTGATCCTGGGGCTGTTTTTTGTGTTTTGCGTCATGTTTTTTCCAAAAGGTGTGTTCGGTAATTTGCTTGCACCAAGGCATAGGCATTAGGCGCTTAATGATTTTTTTAGTACTACGACAATTGGCAGATAAAAATCGCATCTGCAAGCAAATTAATAGTAATTCCATTACGGGGGTATCCACTTCTTGGGCATAAACGATACCGATTATCTAAAGTCGCAAATTATAGGTTTCAGTGTTCAGGTTTCAGCACTTACTTTCCCTGACACCCGACACCTTCAGTTTTTGACAACATGTTGTTAGAAAAATCCCAATAAGGGCCTAACTCTTGTCTCAGTCGTTAATTAAAATGTGCTGGGACTAAAACCAAAAAGGAGGTGTAACATGAGGGAAAAATTCAAATGGATGATGGTTTTAATGGTGGTGTTAAGTTTTGCGATGGCGCTGCCGGTAACGGCTGTGGCCGCTAAAAAACCCATTAAAATCGGGGTGGTGCTGCCGCTTTCGGGCGGGTTTGAAATTTACGGCAATCTTGGCGTGCGGGGGGCCAAGATGGCGGTGGCCGAGATCAATGCGGCCGGCGGTGTCCTGGACGGCAGACCCCTGGAGTTAATTATCGAAGATAACAAGACCGATCCGAAAACTGCTGTGGAAAAAGCAAAAAAACTGATCCTAAGAGACAAGGTGGTTGCCGTGATGGGTCCTGTGAGCAGCGCTGCCCGGGATGCGATGACCCCGGTGGCGGAAAAATATAAAACCCCCCTGCTTTACGGCATTGATTATGAAGGCGGTGTGTGCAACCGTTACGTCTTTCTCTACAGTGCCATACCGGATCATGATATGGACAAACTGATTCCCTATATGGCTGAAAAATATGGCAAGTCTTTTTATATTTTCGGTTATGACTATGTTTGGCCCCATAAGATGACCGAAGCCATCAAACGCAATGTCGCTAAGATCGGCGGCGAAATTGTGGGCATTGAATACACCCCTTTCGGCGTAAAGGACTATGCGCCCACCATTCAAAAGATCTCAAAATCCGGAGCCAAGATCCTGATGCTGATTGTCCCCGGCGCCGACGGCTTTACTTTTATCAAGCAGTTTGCCGATTTCGGCCTTAAAGATAAAATAAAGATCGTGGCTCTGGCATCTGATGAGAACTACCTGCTGGCCCTGACCCCCGACCAGTCGGAAGGCATCTTTACGGCACTTCCCTTTCTGGCCAGCCTGGACAAACCGGAAGCTAAAGATTTTGTGGCTCGTCAGAAGAAAATGTTCGGCCCGGACACCGTTGTTACCTGGGCCACCGGTTCTCATTACGGCCTTATTATGCTTCTCAAGGAAGCCATTGAAAAGGCCGGCTCCGACGACAAAGAAAAGATCATCGACAACATGGGAGATCTGACCAATACCGTGGGCAACGGCCCGGAGACCATGCGGGCATTGGATCACCATATGATTCTCAATATGCTTATCGGCAAATTTACCGGCGGGAAACTGGTGGTTGAAAAAGATTTGGGTCCCATCACACCGTCAAACCAGTGTGCGGGTAAGAGCCAGTAGGCGTTGTAGCTTGGTTTTGGGTGCATCCGGGAGGGGTTGATTTGAGGAGAATTACCCAACCCGGATACACTGGAAATGACTATTGAAAATTGAATATTTATGGATGTCGCTTCGCTCCGTCGTTAATATTGATGTGGCCGCAAAAAGGCACAAAAACCACAAAAATATAATTTTACACTTAATAATTTCAATCTAACATCGGAATCCTGGTCCTCTGGACCCGGGTATCTACTCTGCTCATTGCTCCGGCCAGGCGGAGCCTTATACAAGCGCCGCCCGGCCGCGAGCGTCCGGTCTGATCGGAAAAGAAACTCTGAAAAAGCGAATATCGAAATTCTGCGGTTCGCTGTTCAGGATAGCAGCTGGGTTGGCACCTGAAAACTTCACATGGATACACTATGAAATGGTACATCCTGCTGGCCCATCCCAATCCCGGTTCTTTCAACCATGCGGTCTGCAACGCGTTTGTGGAGGGGCTTAAACAGGCCGGGGCTGTCTACAAAGTAAATGATCTTTACGCTTCCGGTTTTAATCCACTGATGAAAGGTGACGATTTTAACCAGTTTGAAGCTGGTGGGGTTCTGCCGGAAGATGTTTTGGCTGAGCAGACCAAAGTTGAGGGCTCAGACGGTCTGGCACTCATATACCCGGTGTGGTGGAATGAAGCACCTGCTATTCTGAAAGGATGGCTCGACCGGGTTCTCTCCAAGGGCTGGGCCTATGATATCAGCGCTGGAGGAGAATTCAAAGCGCTGCTGAAATTAAAAAAGGTCGTTATTTTAAACACAGCCGACAATCCCATCGTACTTCTGGAAGACATCGGGCTAAACCACGCTGCCCGTTTGACCAAGGCCGACGGCACGTTTTTGTTTTGCGGGGCGGTTGAAATTGACCACCGTATTTTAGGTGAAGTGTCTTCCGATGAACAAGGCCGCAAGCGTTTTTTACGGGAAGTCAAAGAGCTTGGGAGAGCAGGCATTTTGAAGGATGAATGACGAATGATGGAATCGCTTCGCTCTGTCGTTTATAAAAAAAAATAGAATTCCTTAACCTGTCGAGAGCTTCTCGGCTGAACGGCTTTAGAGCCTTGATTGTGAATTCTTTGCATTTTATGAAATCCGTCTTAACCGGATCACCACGAAACCACAAAATTTGTTTTATCTTTTTTTCGTGTTTTCGTCCTTTCGTGATTAATTTCTTTTAAACTATTCAGCGAGGCTTGAAGGAGGAATCAGATGGCTGAGCAAGCGTTTTCGATTGAAAATACGGGCGTTATCGTCGTTGATGTTCAGGCTGACTTTACCGAGCTCAAGTCCGGGAGTTTAGCGGTTCCAGGAACGGATGCCCAATATGTCCGTGATGTTGAAACGGCTACCCGGCGATATCTTGATCAGGGCCATTTCGTTTATTTTACCCAGGATTGGCATCCTGCCGATCATGTCAGTTTCTTCACCACCAACCCGGGTACTGAACCGCTGCAGGTTATCGAAATCGAGGGCCGGCCCCAGGTCATGTGGCCGCCACATTGCGTTCAGGATACCCCCGGCGCTGAAATTCTCATCGCCGTCGAAGGTTCGATAAAAACGGTTCGCAAGGGCATGGATGCCGGATTCGATTCCTATTCGGGATTTGCCGATGACGGTGGGCATCGGACGAAACTGGATGAACTTTTGCGGCAGGATGGAATCCGGAAGTTGATTATTTTTGGTCTGGCCACTGACTACTGCGTCAAAGCCACGGTTCTGGATGCAGTGGAGGCAGGATACCCGGTTGAGCTTAATCGCGCTCTCTGCCGTGGTGTCGGCCCGGAGACAACCGAAAGTGCCATCCAGGAGATGAAGCAAAAGGGTGTGAACGTTGTAACTTGAGATATCTTTGATTGTGTGATTGTGTGATTAGTTGATTAGTTAGTGCCCATCCACGAAGCCTTTTTTAACCATGGGCACTGGCGTAAGTTTCCAATTCAGAAATGAGCAATTTTTTCTCTGAGCAAGGCCGCACAAGGGTTTACGTTGAGACGTACTTTTCGTACTTCGCAGACGT
>JAJRVC010000331.1 GCA_024277475.1 Deltaproteobacteria bacterium | reverse complement strand
TAACCCCGGCCAGTCCAGCCAGCGCACATCCGCCGCCAAAAACCAGCATGAATACACCCGGAACGTTGTGTCCCAATGCGCTGACGCCCTCGGGATGGGTCAGTGCAGCCTGAATAATAAGACCGATGCGCGTCCGGGTGAGTACCAGATAAAGGCCTGCAAACATGATTACGGCGATAAGCAGCATAAATCCCCGGTACATCGAGAAATCGGTGGCCCAGAGGGTGAAGAGCGGCGAATCCAACAGCTCCGGTATGCGGTAATCCGCGGCATTCCGTCCCCAGATGAGGATCACCGCCTCTTCGATCAAAAAGGCAAGCCCTACGGTAAACAAAAGCTCGGCAACATGGCCGTTCTTATGAACCGTACGCAGACCGAAACGTTCCACCAGGGCGCCAATTGCTCCGATCAGAAGCGGTGCGATGATCAGCCCGGGCCAGAAACCCACGAACACGCTTATTTGATAGGCAAAATAAGCGCCCAGCATATAAAAAGAGGCGTGGGCAAAGTTTAACACCCCCATCATGCTGAAAATCAGCGTCAGACCGCTGGACAGCATGAACAAAAGCATGCCGTAGAGCAGGCTGTTGAGAAGCGAAAATACGAGGAATTCGGTCATTTTTTACTCTTTTCCCGTTATGGTGAGCCGATGGATACAAATACCTATAGGCGTTTCGGATGCCGTTTGGCTCAGAGATAGCGTACGAAAAACCGTAGCAGGCCGTCCGCCTCTTTTTGCAAAAGACGGACGGCAGCTTGGCTATGAGAGACTCGGAGTCTACTTTTTCGGTCTTTTCATCTCGCAGACGGTGGGCCGCATGGTCGTTTCGGTTTCGACGCGCATGTCAGTCCGCCAGCCCAGGCCGGTCTTTTCCACATCGAACGGAACCTTGTCGGTTCCGGCTTTTACCATCGTTGAAATAAACATCGGCTGGTAAAGCTGATGGTCGGCGGCTCGCATGATGACTTTACCGTAATAGGTGTCATGCTCCATGCCCTCCAGCGCAAATGCCACGGCCTTGGGGTCTGCCTTGCCGGCTTTGTTGAAGGCCTTGACCAGCATTTCCATCATGGTACGGATACGCCCGTAGTAGAACTCCAGGCGTTCGTTTTTACCGACAGCATATTTTTCCTGAAATCCGACATAGAAGTCCTTGTCGTCCGGCTGGTTTTGTTCGTTCCACAGGTTATTGTGCCATTCGGTAACCTGCTTCACACGGTTTTCACCGGCCGCACCGATGCCGGAGGGACCGCCCAGGCCACCGCCGTAGAAGGTATAGAACTCAGCTTCGAGGCCGGCTTCCTTGGCCGCCTTGACCAACAGCTGCATGTCCTGACCCCAGTTGCCCGTGATCACGACGTCGGCACCCGAGGCCTGTATTTTAGTGATGTAGGGTGAGAAATCTTTCACTTTTCCCAGGGGATGGAAGGTATCCCCCACGATTTGGATGTCCGGACGTTTGGCTTTTAGCATCTCTTTGATGACTGTGCTGCAGGAGTGGCCGAAAATATAGTCCTGGTGGATCAGATACACCTTCTTTATCTCCGGGCGTATCTTGATGTGCTCGGATATGACATCCATTTTGATAGCCACGTGGGCGTCAAAGCGGAAGTGCCAGAAACTGCATTTCTCTTCGGTAAAGGCCGGGGTAACAGCCGCATAATTGAAAAATAAAACCGGGTCATCGGGATTTCGCTTGTTGTGTTTGTTGATCGCTTCGATCAGGGCGCCGGCAATGCTGGATCCGTTGCCCTGGGTAACAAAACGGATGCCCTGGTCGATGGCATTTTTGAGCTGTACCAGCGCTTCTTTGGCGCTGATCTTATCGTCAAATGCGACGATTTCAAATTTCTTGCCACCCAGCACACCTCCCTTGGCGTTAATGATATCAACCATGTACTGGAAGTGTTTGTGGCCGGCATCACCGACATTGCCGAAAGGACCGGTTAACGGATCGATATATGCAATTTTAATGGTGTCCCCCGCCATTGCCGGGCCGCAAACAAAACCCAAAATTGCAACACTTGCCAAAGCCAAAAATAACTTTCTAAACTTCATAATCGTCTCCTTTCGTCTAATTGACCGCATCATTGATTGGCATTAAATTCCATCCAGGATTCATCTTGTTACAGTCCTGATATGAAGGTCTGCATCCGCTTTTTGAATTTCCCCTCCTTTCTTTTAAATTATATAAACAGTTCCTTTTTCCTTTAGCCTACACCTTAATTTGCCTAACCAACTATTCAACCAGCAAACCAATCAACGAGGTCTGCAATACATTAAAACAAGCGAAATTTATGTACTCACTATTCTCTGTCTGAAGTGCGCATAATCAGCAGGGCCTTTGGGCGTTGGTGAATAAACGACAATCAGGCACTTGAGCTCTTCGTCATCAATAGGATCGCCCGTGTGAGGAATGCTGGAATCGAAGTAGACACAGTCTCCTTCTTCCAAAACAAATTCCCTGTCGCCGTACTTGAAACGTAATTTCCCCCGAAGCACAAACAGTATTTCTTCACCGTCGTGTTGAAAGCTATATTTGAAGGCCTCCTTCGGGGGATAGGATAAAATAAACGGCTCCATGTGTTTGTTGGGATATGCATTCGCCAGAGCTTCATAAGGATATCCGACTCCTTCACCGTTGCCGGCCATCAGGGTCCTTTCATTTTTTCTGACCACGCATAAAAGGTTTTTTTGGAGCCCCTCACCTAAAAAGCCGGCAACCGTGGCGTCTAATTCTCTGGCGATGGTGCTCAAAGTAGTAACCGGCGGGGCTTTATCCGATTTTTCAACCTTGGAGAGATATCCTTTGGAATAACCGGTTTTATCAGCCAACATTTGGAGGGTAAAATTCTTTTTTAGGCGAAATTCCCGAATTCTTTTACCGATTTCGGCTTCGTTGATCATTATTATCCCCAAATAGATGGATATGTTACCAGTTCACTTCTTCCAAACCACTCAGTGTTGACAAAATGTTATCTAAAAAGAAACAATAATCACAAAACTTTTATGTGCTCGATTATATCTTGTCAAGTCTTTTCCTGAGAGTTCACTCTTTTAAAAAGAATTTTTGATAGATAATACTTTTAACCAGCTACCGCTAGACCTCGAATATTTTCGTGACATTTTTATCTCTGTTTTATCTGATCTGTCGGCTTTTATGACCACTTAACCGATTCATCATCAGCCAGTTTTGGTGGTGGTCGTTGTTCTGCTGGTGGTTACCAACAAATTGAAAAAATATGCGAAAATTCTTTTTTATATCAATTCATAAACCGCCGGCATTGATCAAATTTGCACCCTTGAAGCATGCCCTCGCGGTAACGGGTGAACCTTTTAAATTCTCACCGGCATAGATGGGGGTAGTTTCTGAATTGAGTGAATGAATAATAGTAACGCTTATCATCAACATTTATAAAATTGCGTGAGTTGGCTATATGGAAACTTTTTTAAAAACATTAATTGTCCCTTATCCGGCCCAGGATACTATGAAATCCTAAAAGATAAAATATCAATTTAAATTGACTGTCTTTGGCTATTTTCCTGGATAGTTAAAATATTTTTAAATATTATATTTAATAACAGACAGTTGGAATAATTACTAACCTCCGGGGCGCTGGGATCGGAGGTTCAAAAGCTTCGTCAGGACTAATCCAAAATTTGGAGCTAAATTGGCAATTGTTTGGGATGATAAGCATTTTTTAACGAAAACTTCGGATCTTTTTCGTCCTTAACCCACAACCCTGAACCTTTGAACCTCATTCCAATGAACCTCATCCAAAACACATTTCAATCAAATGCGGTCCCGGTTCTCTCAGCGCCCAGGTTAGTTCCCGGATTAAGACTTCACAGGTGGCCACCTTGACCGCCGGCACCCCCATCCCTTTGCTGATCTGCACCCAGTCGATGGCCGGATTGCTCAGATCCGTCAATCTTTGCGCGTACTGACCGGGAG
>JAJRVC010000330.1 GCA_024277475.1 Deltaproteobacteria bacterium | reverse complement strand
CACCCGGATTTGAGAAAATACGTATTCCTGACCCTGCCGTTGATGGTTGGGTTGACCATGACATTTTCCACTGAATTTTTTTTCAGGTTGTTTGGCTCTTATTTACCACAGGGAAGCATCGCTGTACTTAATTTTGGTTTGCGGATCATGCTCATTCTGGTGGGGCTATTCGGTCAGGCGGTGGGGACGGCCTCATTTCCATTTTTGGCGAGATTGGTGGCCGACAACAAACTAAATGATGTGAACCGGTTGTTGAACCATACACTGCGTTTTCTTGCTTTGGTCATCCCATTTTCAGTGCTGCTCATGGTGCTGCGTTCAGAGGTGGTCCGGATAATTTTTCAGCGGGGAAAATTCGACGCCGCCGCTACCGCCTTGACGGCGGAGGTATTGATGTATTTGCTGGTCGGGGCGTTTGCCTTTGCAGCCTATACCATTGTGGTTCGAGGTTATTTTGCCTCCCAGAACACACTTTTCCCCGCTTTCTATGGCACCCTTGTCGTGATACTCAGTATCCCTTTGTACCTTTTGGGTATGAATTTACTGGGGGTTAGGGGAGTGGCACTGGCGGTCTCGTTGTCCGGTATCTTTCAAGTGACGGTTTTATATGCCTTTTGGAATAAACGCAGCAACAACACCGAAAGCCGGGGCGTGTATGCCTTTTATCTCAAGATGACGTGCTTTGCCGTCGTGACGGGTATTTTCCTGGCATGGTTTAAATCTACGGCGTTTTTCTGGATTGATTCCACCACATTTCACGGAAGCTTGATGGTATGTCTTTTTACCGGGTCGGTGTTTCTGATCATTTTGCTGGCAGCCGGCTATGGCTTTAAAATAAGGGAAGTCACGGAGTTGGTAAATCGGCTGGTAAAAAAGCTCCACTAAGGCAGCTACCACCTGATCAGTGCACTACCCCACGTCAAGCCGCCCCCGAAAACCGGCAGGCAGACCAGATTACCGGGTTGAATGCTGCCGTCGCGCACCGCCTCATCCAGGGAGATAGCACAGGATGCCGAAGAGATATTGCCGTATTTTTGCAGGGTCAAATAAAATCTCTCAAACGGAATCTCTAAAGATTTTGCGATGTTCTGAAACATTCGAACATTGGCCTGATGCGGTATGATCCAGTTGAGGTCTTCCAGTTTCACATGATTGTATTCGATCGGTTCTTTAATGGACTCGATAAAGCGTTTGACAGCCACCCGGAAACTCAGGCTGGCTTCAATCATGTTCAGGTAATGCAACCCCTTGTCTACACTTTCATGGCTAATGGGTGTGGTCTTTGACCCGCCCCCCGGCATTAACAAATCCTGGCCGTTGGCGCCGTCGGTGTGTATATGGGTGGACAAAATTTCATGAGCGCCGCCGTCCAGGGTGAGTACAGCGGCACCGGCACCGTCTCCCCACAGAATGCAGGTGGAACGATCCTTCCAGTTGAGGGTGCGGGACATGATTTCAGAGGCCACCACCAAAACATTATTATAAGTTCTATTCTTTAAATATTGTTCGGCGACATTTAAGCCGAAGATAAATCCGGAACAAGCTGCGGTTATATCAAATGTCACCGCCCGGGGGGCATCCAGTTTGGCTTGCAACCAGTTGGCAGCCGAGGGACAGCAAGTGTCCGGCGTGATCGTGGCCACGATGATCAGATCCATCTCTTCAGCGCCCATGCCGGCCATCTCAAGGGCTCTCAGTGATGCCTGGTAACCCAGATCGGAGGTCGTCGCGCCGGCATCGGCAATTCTCCTTTCGTTGACACCGGTGCGTTGAACAATCCATTCATGGGTTGTGTCCAGACCACTTTTTTCAAGATCGTAATTGGTTAAAACAGTGGGTGGCAAATAGGAACCCGTGCCTGTTATTCTGATCGATTCCATTTTTTGCTTTTCCTCACAAAAGTAAAGGTTCACAGGTTCAGGATGAATTGCTGCAGGATCCCTTTTATCAATAAAATTGTTCAGCTTGCAAGCGCCTTTTACTAATTTTGAGTATCAAAAAAGAAAAAGTCAAGGAGGACCGGATGGTTCCGGATTTTTATTTGCCTTTTGATCGTTTTTATTCTTTTTTCCCAAAGAAAATATGGGTTGCATGATAGTAATGGGAAGTTTTAGCGTTCGTTCCAGGATACCCAGTACTTCGGAGCCAACGGCTGTAGGGTGAAGAGGTGTCACTGCGGGGTCTTTCAGGTCCCCTTTGGCTCTAAAGGGAATTGAGATCAGCTTGCCGCCTAGAATATGCCTTATCAAAGGAAGAAATTTCACGATACGATCCACAGTTTTAAAAGGCGCCACCAGAACAATGAGATCTATTTTTTTTTCAGCAAGATCGATGTTGCCCTCGCAGGCAATTCCCATTGATACGCTGTCTATGGCACATTCTTGCATGATGAGCTTACCGCCTTCAAGGTCCGCGTTGACCGTCATGCTGTGGTAGGCAAAACCCTCACCGGTCAGATCCGGGATTTCTCCCCGGTAAATTTCGGTAACATTTAAAATCGAAAGAATCTTAGCCAGAAT
>JAJRVC010000329.1 GCA_024277475.1 Deltaproteobacteria bacterium | reverse complement strand
GCCGATCAGCATGAGCCGCTTCAGATCACCGGCCGGAATCAGGCTGATAACCTCACCCCCCTTGAAGACTTTCAGACCTGATCCTTCCTTGCGCAGGTAACTTCCCGGCTCCAGAACATAAACGGATTCCATTACTTTACAAACCTCTTTACCTGATCGATTGCCAGCCTCAGGTTGTCAAGCGCGGACGTCAGATTCTCCGCTTTTTCGGCTTTTTTTTTCGGATCCTCTTTCCACTGCTTGAGATGCAGCAATGGATGAAAGTACTCTACCGAGGGATCAAACCGACAGTAGTCACCGGTAAAATTCAACAGGCTGTGAATTCGCCTGCATCCAAGGGGTGTGCCCCTGAGCCGGCTAAGCTTGAAATCCACCAGGTGAGGGTTGTAGTCAGTTAAAAGCGCAGCCAGATAGTGAAGCAGCGTTTTGGCCTGCGGTAGAAAACCCAGACTTTGAAAAAGAACTTTTTCTTCTTTAACGGAAATACCGCCGCCGTTGCGGCATGCGGCGATGACCTGTGCAATGGGCGGGCACATTTTTTCCAATTCGAATAACTCGGGGTATTCAGCGGCCCACTTTTCCCAACGGGGATGAACTATGATCCGTGCCGCAAGCGAGTCCTTTGCCTGAAGGGAAAGTTTGCCCGGGTCTGCCGGCTGAATGCCGCTTAACAAATTGAGTTGTGAAACGGTTGAACGGTCGCGGCAATCGATAAAAAATGAGCGTTTGCCCGTCAAGCGGTGAACGCCCAAAGGCAATTTGACAAGATTTCCTAGCCCTTTGCCGGTCAGAGTGTCCTGTTTGGGAAAAACTTCCATATTAAAGGCACTCAGATCTTCACAGACAACATGGCTGATCCTGCTCAGGATCCCACGCGCAAAGGAGGCTTCGGCCGCCGGTTCGAAAAAAAACCAGAAATGGAAACCTTTGCCGCCGCTGAATTCAATCAGAGGCTCCAAACCCATTTCTTTTGCCAGGTCTTTTACTCTGGAGATGAGATAATTCCGCTCCCGCCGAACAACGCTACGATCCTCCGCGTTTAATTTCGTTTGCCTGAATTTTTTAACCAGGTCTGCGTCCAGTACCGCCGTTGTCACACGGGCATCCGATTGCAGCAGATAGATCCCGTATGTTTTACGGCCTGCCAGGTGATCATCCACGTCCCGGGAGTCCATGGGGCGCCTCACCGGAACGTATCCCTGTTTGCCCTCGGCTTTGTCAACCCATTGTCTGGCAAAACAGTCCTGCCGGCCGGAAAAGAGATTCAGATACCGGCTAATCGACTGCTAACGGCGATGAATAACCTCAAATGGCGTCACAACCACATCAATATCGGGGTCGGAATCAGAAGATGAATACTCATTGAGCATCTTGATCCAGGTGCGATAGCTGTCGTCTCCAATAAAATCTTTTGAAATTGCAAGTACCTGCGCAAGCTCTTCTTTCCTCCCGAGTATTGTAAGCAGCTCCAGTCTTTCGGTCCAAGCCTCCGTCAAAGCAGGCTTCGTTTGGTTAACAAAAGTCAGTATTTTCAGTGCCCCTTCCGTTTCTCCGGCCATCTGGGCCAGTCTTGCCAGCTTGAGCTGTATGTCGGCACCAGCCGTTTCCCAAAGGCGCTCCTTTGCCAGGATGAGACGGCATCCGGCCGGATCATCCCCACGAATGATCGAATCTTCCAGCCTGGAAAGCACCAGAGTCAAATCCGGTTTCCCCTTTTTTGCTGCTTTGACCCTTTTTAACGTCTGCATGCCGCTCCCTCCAATGTCACCAAAAAATTGACAATCTCGTAAAAAGTCAAAATTCTCGAAATTTTACCTCATAACTTATTGAAATTATTAATTACGAAATTTTAGTTTTGAGCTTTTTGTGCCTTTTTGCGGCCACATTAAAAATTAGCCTTCTATAATTTTCCACTTAATTTTGCCATAAGCTGATCAAGCTTTTCGTAGCCTGGATGATGGTCTTGCAACTCATCGGCCAATTTACGGGCTGTCGCAAGGTCCCCCAGCCGAAATGCACTGATGGCCTGCCAGAACAGTCCGTCGTCCAGACGATTGCCCCACTTCCCGCTGAAAAAGGCATCGGCCTGTTCGGCATAATCCTTGGCCTTTTCAAAGTTCTGAAGCAGGTATTCGATTCGGGCCAGACGTATCAATGCCTTGTGCCGTGACCGACTATCACGCTCCTGGCAGCGTATCAGCGATTTTTTGGCACCCTCGAAATCACCAAGCGAACACAGGATATCCGCTTCGGTCCATCTGTAATACGGTCGGCGATTTTTTTGCGGTACTTTGTTGATAATTTCCCGGGCACGATCCGCATTGCCCAGCGCCAGGTATGTACGGGCCAGCAACTCATAAACATAATCGATTGAATTGTCCGCCTTGCATTGCATAGCAAAAAGAAGGGCATCTCTGGCTTCCCCAAACCGGTTCAACTGATAATTTACTTTGCCCAGTGCGAAATATTTGAAAACAAGAGACACGTAGTTTGACTGGTCATCCTCTGCCAGACATCTTTTCAATTCGGCAAGAGACGCTTTTGCCCGCCCTCTTGCCAGCAGGGCACTTGAGTGCTGGTAAAGGGACTTGATAAAATTCTTGCGTTCCTGGTGGCGGGCCTGCTTTTCATTTTCGGTCAACTTGTCCCAATTGCACACTGCTTTCTGGAAAAGCGGAATGGCCTTTTCGGATTTATTTTCCATCTTAATAAAAAGCATGCCTTCCCGGTAGTAATTGGTTATCCCTTGGGGCCGTATTGCCTGTGCGCACTTGAAGTGCTCATGGGCCAGTTTAATTCGCTCAGACCGGGCTTTTCCGCTGAGAAACAGTTCACGGTTTTTAGCGGCATAAAGCGAATCATACGCCGTGTAGGCCATTGAGTTGTGATGATAGAAGTTATCCGGTTCTCTCAGGATACACTCGTTCAGCTCACGGATCGCCTCATCAAACCGATTTAGCTGCCCCAGCGCAAAGGCGATTTTTTCCCGGATTCGGATATCCTGGTTTTGCCCGGCAAGCTCCGGCAGTTTTTCTTCAACGGGATAAAAAATGGAAATGATATCTTTCCATCTCTTTTCGCGGGCAAGCTCTTCAATTTCACCCAAAGTCTGCCTGCGGCATCTGTCGGCAGCCTCTCTTTGCAGGGGAATAAGGTTGTCGACACTTAAAAATTCATCCTCAAGCAGACCCTTTCCCAAGTCGTTGCCGTGAGCTGCAATCTTAACCTGTTCCTGACCTTTTGCTGAATTCATAAAATGCCTCCTACTTTAAATAATTTTCCTTTGCTCACGAATCAATGGTCAGATTTGGCATGAACCCTGAATACCTGAACCTTGAACCCGTGACCGTGAACGGTAACGTTTCCTTCAATTACTTATTACGGCAACAAAATGATGTTTTTCAAAAAAGAAGTATTGATATGGCCGCGAAAAGGCACAAAAAGCACAAAAATCAAATTTAACACTTTATCAATTCAGTAGGTTATGAAGTC
>JAJRVC010000328.1 GCA_024277475.1 Deltaproteobacteria bacterium | reverse complement strand
CATGGAACACTTACCCTGTACGTACAAGCGGTTGGCAAAACATCTCTGGAAATGAGTCTAATGAAGGCCGGTGACTTTATTCTCGATGTCGTTGGACCCTTGGGCAATCCCAGCCAAATCGACCTTTTTGGAACGGTTGTGCTGGTGGGAGGAGGTTTTGGCATAGCCGCTATTCACCCCATCGTTCGCGCATTAGCTCAAGCCGGAAATAAAACCATTTCGATTTTAGGCGCACGGACTAAGGAGTTGGTACTCCTGGAAAAAGAAATGTTAGAGGTCTCAACAAAAGTTCATGTTGTCACCAATGATGGAAGCTATGGGTCAAAAGGTTTTGTTACGAACATTCTTCAAACGATGATCGAGAAAAAAGAGCCCATTGATCGTGTTATCGCCATCGGGCCTTTGGTCATGATGAAAGCAATAGCATCTCTAACGCGTCCTTACGAAATCCCAACCCTCGTCAGCTTGAACCCGATTATGATTGATGGCACGGGAATGTGCGGCGCTTGTCGGGTGATGGTTGGCGGTGAAATGAAGTTCGCTTGTGTGGATGGGCCCGAATTCGAAGGTCACGCGGTGGACTTCGAGGGCTTGCTCAATCGATTGAAATCCTATATCCCGGAAGAAATCACAGCGAAGGAAAAATATTTAAAAGAAACCGGCGGTGTTTGTCAACTCGCAGAAATGTCGTCTAACCCTTAACTTGAAACCTCTTTCAAATGGGAAAAGAGAAACCGAAGAACAAAATCCCACGAACTCCTGCTCCGGAACAGAACCCGGAGGAAAGAACGAAAAACTTTAAGGAGGTGAGTCTGGGCTACACCCCTGCCATGGCGCAGCTCGAAGCTTCGCGCTGTATCCAATGCAAAAAACCGAAATGTATTATCGGGTGTCCGGTGCGAGTGGCCATCCCGGATTTTATCAAACAAGTTGCCCTGGGCGATTTTCTGGAAGCGGCCCGCATCATTAAAGAATCCAATGTCCTGCCTGCCGTTACGGGACGGGTTTGCCCACAAGAGGACCAATGTGAAAAACATTGTGTGATTGGTATTAAGGGTGAGCCGCTCGCGATTGGAAAACTGGAACGCTTTGTTGCCGATTACGAACGCCACCATCGGGAAGTGAAACCCGTGAAAACGGCACCCTCCAGCGGAAAAAAAATTGCCATCGTTGGTGCAGGGCCTGCGGGTTTGGCCGCCGCAAGCGACTTGGCGAAATGGGGACATGAAGTCGTCATCTTCGAAGCCTTGCACAAGCCGGGAGGCGTTTTATTTTATGGCATCCCCCAGTTTCGCCTTCCTAAAGAAATTCTGGAAGCCGAGTTGGAGTATTTGAAACAAATGGGAATCAAAATTAAAGTCAACTACGTGATTGGAAAAATAAAATCCCTCAACGAGTTGAGGGATGAGTTCGATGCGGTCTTCATAGGGACAGGTGCGGGCTTGCCTTACTTCCTGGATATCCCCGGTGAAAACCTCAATGGTGTCTATTCTGCAAATGAATTTTTGACCCGTATTAATTTGATGCACGCCTGGGAGTTTCCGGTGTTTGACACGCCCATCCATCAACATGAAATTCTTGCTGTCGTAGGAGGCGGTAATACTGCTTTAGATGCGGCTCGAACTGCACTCCGATTGCCCGGCACAGAAAAAGTGATGCTCCTCTACCGCCGTTCGCGAGAAGAGTTACCCGCCCGATTGGAAGAAATTGAACATGCGGAAGCGGAAGGAATAGAATTTCATTATCAGGTAAGCCCTGTCGAAATTAAAGGGGCTAACGGTTGGGTTTCCGAGATCATCTGTCAAAAAATGGCACTGGGTGAACCGGATGGTTCAGGCCGAAAACGACCTCGGCCTGTAGAGGACAGCGCGTTCTCCTTAAAAGCCGATGCGCTTATCATCGCTCTTGGCAGTGGGGTCAATCCGTTGATTGCAAAAAGTTCATCTGATTTAAAAACGGATACGCATGGACATATTGAGTTGGCTGATGCCGATATCAATTTGACATCCCGGCCCGGAGTGTTTGCCGGAGGCGATATCGTTACGGGTGCCGCAACCGTTATTTCTGCCATGGGCGCGGGTAAAAAAGCGGCGCAGGGAATTCATCACTATGTAATGAATTCTAAATCATAAAGGCTTCGTTTATTTGGTAATGGACATGCAAACTCTTTCCCAGGAAACCTGGCACACTCAGACAGAGACCGATCTGTTTAAAAAACTTGGGACAACCACAAAGGGTCTTTCAAAAAGGGAAATCCAATCGCGTTTAAAGATTTATGGCGCAAACCAGCTTCCCAGGGTAGAACCTCCTCCCTGGTGGAAAATTGCCATCCGCCAGTTTCAAAGTCCCTTCGTTTACATTTTAGCCGTAGCGGCAATGGTATCTCTTGCCATTGGTGAACTCGTTGATGCAGGTTTCATTTTTGGAGTGTTATGTTTAAACGCTGCCATCGGTGGGTTTCAGGAGTGGCGAGCGGAACAAAATGCTCAGGCCTTGCAAAAACTTTTACAAATTCGTGCCACGGTAGAGCGCGAAGGTCAGGTATATGAAGTCGATGCTGAAGAAGTTGTGCCGGGGGATATCGTTTGGCTGGAATCCGGAAATCGAGTTTCTGCTGACCTTCGTCTTTTAATGACTCATGGTTTGGAAATTGATGAGTCTCTGCTGACCGGAGAATCTTTGCCGGTATTAAAAAATCAGGAATGGACTGGAGAGAGTTCTGTTCAGGTGGCAGACAGAAAAAATATGGCGTACGCCGGTTCCATTGTGGTTCGTGGGCGAGGTCGGGGCGTTGTCGTTGCCACCGGCATGAATACTGAAATTGGAAACCTGGCGAAGGCTATGATGGATGCGGGGCCGGGCAAGCCGCCTCTGATTATTCGCATGGAACGTTTCAGTCAGACGCTGGCCTGGATGGTGATGGTAGCAATCTTTGCTGTGGGCATTATGGGAATCCTCTTTCAGGGATATAGCATTTTGGAGATGTTCATGTTCGGCGTAGCACTGGCTGTTGCTGTCATCCCAGAAGGCCTGCCCGTTGCATTAACGATAGCCCTTGCGGTTGGAACGAAGCGAATGGCCGAACATGGTGTCATCATTCGCCGACTTGCGGCTGTAGAAGGACTCGGTAGTTGCACGATGATTGCCAGCGACAAAACAGGGACGTTGACCTGCAATGAATTAACGGTAAGTGAAGTTCGCCTCCCTGATGGATCGGTGTGCCAGGTTAGCGGGCAAGGGTTTGCCCCCAATGGAAAACTGAAGTTTGATGAACACGAGATAGATTTCGCAAAGGATGTCGAAGGATTGCAACCGTTGATCGCAACCGCTGTTTTATGTAATGAAGGCGATCTTTATCGTCATAATGGAGAATGGTTGCATCGAGGTGACCCCACAGACATTGCTCTTCTTAGTCTCGGGCAAAAACTCGGAGTAGGACAGGAAGAATTATTAGAGACGTGTCCACAAATAAATCAGATACCTTTTGAACCGGAATATCAATTTTCCGCATCGTTTCATCATCTGCCCAGCGGAGAAATTCAGACCTATGTCAAAGGTTCTCCCGAGCGGGTCCTTTCCATGTGTAAAGGAGGCGGAGGAAAAAACCGATTACTTCAAATCGCAGAAGAAATGGCTTCCAAAGGACTGCGGGTTCTGGCGTTCGCGCAAGGTGCCGCTCCGAAAAACCTGGATTCGAGTCATTCTCCTGCCGAGCCTGCGGAACTTGAATTTCTGGGGTTTGCCGGGATGATCGACCCTCTCAGAGAAGGCGTGCGAGAAGCAATCGCCTCTTGCCGCGAAGCCGGAATAGATGTGGCGATTATTACAGGAGACCACCCGGCGACCGCTTTAGCTATCGCCCGAAACCTTGGTTTGGACTTTACGCAGGTCGTTACTGGGGGGCAGTTGCAAAACAAATCTCCCGAAGAAACTCGGGAAATCGTAAAAACAACTCGAGTTTTTGCTCGAGTGGCTCCTGATCAAAAACTGGATCTGGTTAAAGCGATGCAAGCGATGGGATATTTCGTAGCCGTCACCGGCGATGGTGTTAATGACGCACCGGCACTAAGAACAGCGAATATCGGAGTAGCAATGGGGAAATCAGGCACCGATGTAGCTCGCGAAGCGGCCGAATTAGTAATCAGTGACGATAATTTTGCAACCCTTGTAGGAGGAGTGGAAAACGGCCGCATTGCTTATGAAAATATTAGAAAAGTTATTTTTATGCTGATATCCACCGGTGCGGCTGAAGTTGTGGTGGTCACTCTGGCAGTTGCAACGGGGTTCCCTTTACCTCTAACTCCGGTACAGTTGCTATGGATGAACCTGGTTACGCAGGGTATCCAGGATGTGTCCATGGGTTTCGAGCCGGGTGAAGGAGATGAGTTGAAACGACCTCCGCGAGATGTTCGAGAACCGATCTTTAATCCTCTAATGATCGAACGTTCTGCCATTATTGCCCTTTGGATCGGAGGTCTTGGATTTTTTCTTTTTAAAGAAATGCTGGCTTCCGGTGCTTCGCTGGAATCCTCCAGAAATTTACTGCTTTTATTTATCGTCTTGTTTGTAAACATTCATATGTTCAACTGTCGCTCAGAAACAAAATCCGCTTTTAAAACTCCGTTGATGCAAAACTCGGTTTTGATTTTTGGAGTGCTGGGTGCTTTTCTTACTCATGTTCTTGCAATGTATCTGCCATTGGGGCAATTGATTTTGAAAACCCAACCGGTCGAAGGAAAATTCTGGTTACTGGCAATTGGACTCGCATTGACCTGTGTGTTTTTAATGGAATGGCATAAGTGGTGGTGGAACAAACGGCAAGTTGGAAAGAAACTTGTTTAACGCAGGGCATCATTGTTATTGTTAGTAGAAAAGTAAAAAAATGTTTGCTTGATATTCATACATCTAACGATCATAAGGAAATGTTATGAAAGCCTTGGTTCTGGATATCCCCCGTGACAAATGGGAAACCTCAACGGGAATGAACCTGATAGATGTCCCTGAACCGGAATTGGATGAAGCCCTGCGTCCTGCCGATTCCAACAAATGCATTATCAAACCCCTTTACACCGGGTTTTGCGGTTCGGATAAAGGCATCTGGTTTCGCCATGCGTTCAAGGAATTGATCTTTGACTCACGGGAAAGGGAAAACAAGGCCTACCGAATTTGTGGACACGAGCTTTTGGGGGAGATTGTCGACGCAGGTTCCTATTCCCAAAACCATTACGGTTATAAGCCGGGCGATATCGTTTCCACAGAATCCCACATCTTTTGCGGTCGTTGTCATCAATGTAAAATTGGCGATGCCCATGTTTGTTCGGACCATCTCATGATAGGTATTTCCACCGATGGCTGTTTTGCCGAGCAGATCAAACTACCCGCTAAAGAATTGTGGCGAACCGATCTGGATAAAATTCGTCCCGAAGTCGCCGCTATTCAGGAACCTCTGGGAAACGCAGTGCATGCCTGCAGCCGTGTGGACCTTCGCGGCAAAACGGTAGCCGTATTCGGATGCGGAACGATTGGACTCTTCACCATTCTTGTCGCCCGGGCAATGGGAGCATCAACGATTATTGGTGTCGATCCTGGAAAAGCCAATCTGAAAATGGCTGAAGAGCTTGGCATCGACTCGACATTGCAGGTCTCAGCCGACCCGATGATGAAGTCCGACTCGGCACCGGATTTGGAAATAGCCGATAAAATCAAACAACAATGCTTCGGCGAAGGTGTCGATGTCGCTTTTGAAATGTCCGGAAGCAACCTCGCCTTGAATACCGCAATTTCTTCTACCCGTGCTGGCGGAGATATCATTTTATTCGGTCTTTCCGCTGGCGACTATACCCTGACAAATTTTCAGGACATCGTTCTGTACGGAAAATCCATGCACAGTGTTGTGGGTCGTAAGGTTTTCCAGACTTGGTACATTGTCAGTAATCTGCTGATGTCGAAAGGCCATTCCCTGCAAGATAAAATTTACGATGTTATTTTGAATCGTGGAAAAGATACGATTTTACCGTTCAAGGATTTCGACAAAACGCAATTTGAACAAGCCATCACCTCGCACCCCAAAATTGTGTTCAAGTATGACGGATAATAATACAGACAGTTTTTACGCACACCTTCGCTCTGAGTTGGAGACAATTCATGAGTCCGGTTTGTATAAGGATGAACGCGTATTACTATCTCCGCAGGGAGTTCATCTTTCCACTTCACAAGGAACGGTTCTGAATTTTTGTGCCAACAATTATCTGGGACTTGCCAATCACCCGGAAATTCTGGCAACTGCCCGCCAGGCACTGGAACAATATGGCTACGGTATGGCATCGGTACGGTTCATTTGCGGAACCCAGGAAGTTCACAAACTACTGGAACAAAAAATTTCAGGATTCCTGGAAATGGAGGACACCATTCTCTATTCCTCATGTTTCGATGCTAACGGCGGACTGTTCGAAACTCTGCTGACGGAAAAAGACGCAGTGATCAGTGACCGTTTGAACCATGCCAGCATCATTGATGGGGTGCGTCTTTGCAAAGCAAGCCGATTTCGTTACAACCATGCCGACATGGATCATTTGGTAACCCAGTTGCAACGAGCGCAAAAATGCAGACACCGAATCATTGCTACCGATGGCGTTTTCAGCATGGACGGTGATGTTGCTCTGCTGGGAGAAATTTGCGATCTTGCGGATCGTTATGATTCGAAGGTCATGGTCGATGACTCGCATGCCACAGGTTTTTTCGGAGACACAGGCCGGGGCAGTATTGAATATCGAAATGTCATGCAACGCGTTGACATCATCACTTCGACCTTTGGCAAAGCGCTGGGAGGAGCCTCAGGCGGGTTCACCAGCGGACGCAAAGAGGTCATCGACCTTTTGCGCCAGCGGTCACGCCCTTATCTGTTTTCCAACAGCCTGTCACCGGTCATTGCAGCCACCACTCTTAAAGCCATTGATCTCATTTCACAATCTTTGGACTTGATAAATAAGCTTCAGGACAATGTGAAATACTTCCGGTCAAAAATTGTTGAGACAGGGTTCGACATCAAACCCGGCGACCATCCAATCATTCCTATTATGATTGGCGATGCGACAGCGGCAAAAAACATGGCAGAGCAATTGCTGAAGGAAGGCATCTATGTGATTGGTTTTAGCTACCCGGTCGTCCCCAAAGACACTGCCCGTATCCGCATCCAGATTTCCGCCGCCCACGAAACCGCCGACCTCGATCAGGCGGTTTCCGCATTCAAGAAAGTCAGCACCCGCAACGATTAATTATAAAGGCAAGGTTCCCCAAAGACCTGCGAAGTTTTACTATAGTAATGTCACTCAAAACAGCGCAAATCCAGTCACCCTTTCCCCTGAAAACTGTACGGTTTGTAGTTATAGAAATCGGTTTTAAAAAAGGGAGAGGGTTTGTTATGAAGAAGCGATTTCCTGAAGAGCAAATAGCGTTTGTGCTCAGGCAGTCCGAGGTGGATACCGCACGTTCTTGTGGAAAGAACCTGTCAGTTCGGTGATATCCCGGTCACGCCACTGAATATTCAACACAACAAGCTGATGATTAACGGATTTCGTTTTCAAGGTTGCGCTTACATCCAGAAATCTGCCATTAATGAGCGCAATTTTGCTATGTAACTCACAAACAAAATGGAAGATTACTAAGTCTGGGTCGCCTCACGCGCCCCTTACTGGGGAGCTTTGCATAACTCACCCCCTCAGGAGGGGCACTCATTGAGTGACGATTGGGAGGAGTGTGGATTGCCATTGGACTGACAAAAACCAATCCCTCCCCTGCCCCCTCCCTATGAAGGGAGGGGGCAGGGGAGGAAAAGGAAAGAGCCGCAGACTATAGTTAAAGGCTTGTTTATGCTTCTTGTTTGAAGCGTATCGAGGAGTGCGCGTCACGCTGGGCAAAAAAAACAGGGGGGCCGAACGGCCCCCCTGTCTGTACAGCAATTTAATCTATCGAGCTTATCGCATCGACAGACGATCGTCTTCAACTCTGGAAGCAGATTTCTCTTCTTCCGTAGGTTGAGACGCGGTTTTCACGCCCTTCGGTGTAGCCTTGCCAAGCGGCAGGATGGAACGGTCACCTGAAGGAAGAACCTTGAAGTAACCCCACTGTCCAGCTTGTTGATAAGGCGTACGAGCGTTCAACCACAGGTACGTACCAGGGTTCTTGTACGTGCCGCCAGCGTTGATGAAGGCCTGGACATGCTCACCTGCTCCAAACTCTTCAACGTCAATCATATCAGAACCTTCCTGATTCAGATGACGCCGCCATTGGTGACCGTCTACATTGAACATCTGGTTCTGCTCGTTATGACCGCCAAAGATGTTGATCATAACGTTATCACCCGCATGGGCTTTCAGAGTGGGTGTTGCAGGGTCTGAATCTCCTGCCACACAAGCTGTGAACATGTTACCAAGCTCACAACCCTCGTCTTCCCGATAGAGCCAAGGCTCGAGGCGATAGTTAACACCCGTCAAACCTGCCACGTTTTGCAGGTAAGGCATGAAGGATGTTCCGAGAATATTATCCTCATCCTGGAAATACAGTGCGAAATCCCTGTAGTTTTCAAGATGCGTGTTCTCGGGATAAGATTTGTCAATGATAACATCCGCTTTCCAGGAGTTGCCCATGGAGATGTCTTTCCCGGTCTCTGGATCGCGATACACCGAACCACGTGGGCCGATGATGATGCCACCGAACATGCCATCACGTACGTTCGTTGTCAGGTTACCGAAGTCCCAGATCAACGCACCGGTCATACCATAATCTGGATGCGCGTAGTAGGTATAGTTCTTCGATTTACCCGGAGCTACCGTCTGATCGCCTGGGTTGTTCCCGACATTGATTCCCTGAGAAACCAGAGGATCGAACGCCATGTTGTTAACATGCATTGAAGCGTTGCCGCTCTTCAAGCGATTGGTCAGTTTGATTTT
>JAJRVC010000327.1 GCA_024277475.1 Deltaproteobacteria bacterium | reverse complement strand
TCGGCAAAACCGCTGAGGAGCTCTTCCCGGGGCAGTGTGCTCAGAAGATTCAAGTCACAGATAACAAATTCCGGTTGGTTAAAAACACCCACAATATTTTTATATCCTTTGAAATTAACCCCGTTTTTGCCGCCCACACTGGCATCTACCTGGGATAAAAGGGTGGTTGATACAAACCCGAAGCGCAGGCCGCGCATATAGGTGGAGGCCACAAACCCGGTGATGTCGCAGACGATTCCACCGCCGATCCCGACAATAAAAGACGAACGATCCGCCTCGAGCTCGATCAGCTGATCGTAAATGGTGCTCAGGGTATCGAAACCTTTTATTTTTTCACCGGTGCCGATGGTAATAACGGGCCCCGGTGGAAAATGCGTGCCCCAGAGGTCCCGAACAATCGTGTCTGTGATGATGATCGGAGGTTTCACCGGCAGATGTGTTTTCAGATTTTTCAGGTGTTCCCCGATCATGACGACGGAGTCACCGGTATCGCTCTTGATCCTGACGGATTTCATAATGACTGTACCCAGCGCCGGCCGCTGTCTATTTCAAATGACTTTACAAGTTTCTCGGCCGCGGACAGCAGCAATTTTTCGGTAGTCTCCCAGGAGATGCATTCATCCGTTGGTTTCATAATATTATACCTCACAAACAAAAAAACCGCGGGCTTTTTATTTGCCCACGGTTAAAACGCTTTTTATTTTGGCTTAATTTTTTCAGCGCACCCCAGGCAAGACGGTAAAATAAAAATAATACCGATAATAGGAATAAGCAAAGTTGCCTGAAAAAATGTGCCTCACTGGGTGATCCTCTTAATTTTTATTAAAATTCCAAGTATCGTGTATATCAGCGTTTGCGGTGTGTCAAGTTTTTTTTTATACCATGGGGAAACATCTATCCAGTGACGAATAGTGGATTCGCCGTTCCATCTTTTTATGTATTAGGTGTTCTTGGTGTTATCTCCCCCCTCCAAAAAAAATATTGACAACCGACACAGAACTTGTGTAGAGTACAGTGACTTATCAGTGGAGACAAATAGTGAATTCGATTTATTGGAAAAAGGGATATTTTAATTTTGGACGCTTCTTTTTTAACTTTAGAAGCGTTCATCCGGCTTGTTAACGCTAAAATTTAATCGTTAATCACCCCGGGTGGACTTCAAAACCGCTCGGGGTTTTTTAATTTGTAAAAGCCCTGGGAACAATCTCAGGGCTTTTTTACTTTTAATACATCTTACGATTCAAACCCAACCCGGATAAAACAGTAAGAATTGTCACAATCGAGTATTTCAAATTTTAAATAGGGATAACGAGGAATGTAATCATGAAAAACTTAAAACTTGCCGTGCGTGAATCAAAGCAACGCACCGTTATCAACGTATGCGATGTCGCAGTCGGACGGGATCTTGTGGTCATAGCCGGGCCCTGCAGCGTGGAGAGCGAAGAGCAAATGCTTGAGTCCGCACGCGCCGTCAAAAACGCAGGAGCAGACATGCTTCGCGGCGGGGCCTTTAAACCCAGAACATCACCTTATGCGTTTCAGGGGCTGGGCCTCCGCGGATTGAAATTACTGGCGCAAGCAGGCAGACAGACCGGCCTGCCGATCGTCACCGAGGTGATTGATCCGCGGGATGTCTCCTGGGTGGCCGAATTTGCCGATGTGCTGCAGATCGGAACCCGCAACATGCAAAACTACTCCCTGCTAAAAGAGGTGGGGCAGACAGGACGACCTGTGCTGCTCAAGCGGGGTATGTACTCCACCCTCGAAGAGTGGCTAAACTGTGCCGAATACATTCTCAGTGAAGGCAATCCAAACGTGATTCTTTGTGAACGCGGTATACGTACCTTTGAAACCTATACCCGCAACACGCTGGATCTGAGTGCCGTGCCGGCCATAAAGGAGCTGACACACCTACCCATTATTATCGATCCGACGCACAGCACCGGCCGAATCAATTTGATCGGTCCCATGAGCATGGCCGCTGTTGCCGTCGGAGCGGATGGATTGATCATCGAAGTACACTATAAGCCCGAAGATGCCCTGTGTGATGCAGATCAGGCGCTTACGCCGGTTATGTTTGCGGACATCATGGCGCGTCTGAGACCGCTGAGTTCTTTTATGAATAATCTATAGGCGTTCAAGGTTCAGGAGTTTAAGGTTCCATTATCGTCCCTGGACTGCATTAAACCAATCAACGATAGCTTGACTTGAGGTGAGAAAATGAAACTGGAAGGAATTCGCAATAAAATTGACAAAATTGATCGAGAACTGCTGGTTTTGCTGCAGGAACGGATGGGGTTGGCGCTGCGCTCAAGAAAATTCCAGGAATCAGCCGGTGATTCGAAGCAGGAAGAAGATACGCTGGAACGTATGAAACGCATGAAACTGGATCTGGTCAAAAGCTCCTTTTCCCGGCAGCTGCTGAAAACGATCATAGACGAAAGCAAACGTTTGCAGGATGAAGATCGTCGCCTGGTCGCTTTTCAAGGAGAGCATGGGGCTTATGGTGAAGTTGCCTCCCGGGATCTTGTCCCCTCCGGAGCGTACATACCCTGCCTGGAGTTCAACGATGTATTCCGCGGCGTTGAAACCGGTGATTTCGATCTGGGAGTGGTACCGGTTGAAAACTCGCTGGAAGGTGCGGTCACCCAGGTAAATGATCTTCTCACGACCACCGATCTGAAAGTCATCGGTGAAATCAAAGTGGCCGTAAACCACTGCCTGCTCGCCACCGAGGAAACGGATTATCGCGAAATACGTGTGGTGTATTCCCATCCCCAGGCGCTGGCTCAGTGCCGGGATTTCCTGATGCGTAACAAACTTGAAGCGCGTCCCTATTACGATACGGCGGGGGCTGCAAAAATGCTGGCCCGGGAAAATCCCAAAGCTGCAGCAGCCATTGCGAGCGCTTTGTGTGCCGAACTGTATGATTTGGAAATAATAAAAGAAGGAATAGAGGATGGACCGTCCAACTCCACGCGGTTTTTGCTTCTTTCCAAAGAGCCCTATGCCGATAAAGGCGATAAGACCTCGATTATTTTTGCCGTCGCCCACGAAGCCGGCGAGCTCTATAGCGTTCTCAAATTGTTTGCGGCAGCCAAGATCAACCTAACCAGAATCTCCTCGATGCCTTTGCGCTCAGACCCGGGCAATTACAGCTTTTTCCTGGATTTCGAAGGATCACAAGCGGATGAAAAAGTGGCCGCGGTACTGGAACAAATGGAGACGATGACCATTTCGTTAAAGAACCTGGGCAGCTATCCGGCCAACTCCGGGAAGTCATAAAAACGGAGACAATGGCGTTATCTGATCATCTTAAATTCTCATCCTGACAGGTCGGGGTGGCTTATGAATTGAGTTAGGCTATTTTTTTGGGTGCCCGTGGCGGGCTGACCAGAGCCTCACCATCTACTACGATTGTGTTATCCTGGTTGATGCAGTATGTTTTGAGGCGAACCCGTTTTTTGTCGGCCATGATTTCGAGCACCTCTACGATGGCGGTAACGGTATCACCAAATTTAACCGGTGCCGTAAAATTGACTTCCTGACGCAAGTAGACGGTTCCGGGTCCCGGCAGCATCGTGCCGATGACGGTGGATATAAAACTGGCCGATAGCATGCCGTGAGCGACACGGGTCTTAAAAAAAGTCTTCTTGGCGTATTCTTCATTGACATGCGCCGGGTTGAGATCACCAGTGACCCCGGCAAATAAATAGACATCGGACTCGGAAACGGTTTTGGAGAACCTGGCCGTATCCCCTAATTTCAGCTCGTCTATGGTTTTTCCTGTCATAGGATAGCCTCCTGATGGTTGCGCTGTTCTGGCCAAAGGGCTTAGGAGAAGTGCAGCGAACTACACCCCAAGAATCATAGTTACTGCATCGTGAACCCGCCATCCACGGCATACACCTGCCCGGTGATATACCCGGCCTCATCGGATGCCAACATCACCGTTAACCCAACAACATCGGCAGCACGCCCCAGTCTGCCGAGGGGTACCTGGTAGGTTGTGTAAGCTTTCAGCGCGGTTTCCGGAAAAACGTTGCGCGTCGTATCCGTTTCGATGATTCCCGGTGCAACGGCATTTATGGTGATGCCCATGGGAGCGACTTCGCGTGCGAGGGCCTTGGTAAAGGCAATAACGCCTCCTTTTGCGGCCGAATAGGGCACCATACTTACCGCCCCGACCAGGCCGGACACGGATGCGATATTGATGATGGTCCCGCTCCGTTGCGGGCGCATAAACGAAAGCGCGATTTGGCTGCATAGAAAAACACTTTTGAGATCGAGGGCCATCACCTCGTCCCACTCGTCATCGGTTACCGAAGCAAACGGTTTTATGGGAAACCCGCCCGCGTTGTTTACCAGGACATCCATGCGGCCGAATTTTTTCACCGCGTTTGCAATCATGTGCTCCACCTGGGAGCGCTCGGTTACACTGGCCTGCTCCACCAGGGCCCGCCGTCCCAGCTTTTCTATCTCTTCAGCTGCGTTGTCGGCGGCATCTTTGCTGCGGCTGTAATTTATGACGATATCCGCCCCTTCGCGGGCCATTGCCATGGCAATCTCCCTACCGATACCCCGGCTGCTGCCGGTTACTAAAACAACCTTCCCTGCCAACCTCATATGTGTCTCCTCATGATATCACCCGAATTTATTATAAATAGAATTTGTTTACCCTTTGAGAAAGCCCATACCACCCCATCTTCTGCGCTGCCAATGGATAGTGGTAGCTTACTACAGCTTCATCCCTGAACGCCCTGAAGCTGTGAGGCTTCCTCGACTTTCGCTCAATCAAGGTATCTGTCTTCGTTCAG
>JAJRVC010000326.1 GCA_024277475.1 Deltaproteobacteria bacterium | reverse complement strand
TCGGACATGGAACATTTCGCGGGATTGCTGATACATTCAACCAGTTCACTTTGCCCCTCAAATAACCGGACAATTTGGCCCAGGGTAATCTCTTCCGGCTTTTTAGCCAGCAGGTGACCCCCTTTGGGACCTCGTACACTGTCGACCAATTTGGCTTGTTTTAAGGGTCGAATAAGTTGTTCGAGATATTTTACCGAGATATCCTGGCGTTTGGAGATTTCACCTATTTGAACCGGTCCTTGATGACTATTACGGGCTAGATCCACCAGAATTCTTGCGCCGTAGCGGCTTCGAGTTGATAGCTTCATTGGACCCCGTTTCCTCAGGATTTACCAAAACTGCCGTTTTTTAAGTGGCCTGGTAGTTTCAGATTTAAATATTCTATATCTATTAAGTATGAAATATACTCAGGCTGATTTCCTGTCAAGAAAAAAATTTATTTTTTTATGGTAATTTAAGAGGAATTCTATCTACTTATGGATTTTATTCTTTAATCCCTCAATTTAGCGCTAATAGGCATAAATAGTGTCTGAAAAAAGAGCTGTTTTCATAGTAAATTACGAAATCTGGAACAAGATAAAGGCATATAGCCTCTACCGGGCAGGATGGTTTTGTTGACAGAAAAATTTTTAGGGTTATGTTTGATTTATTGAATGAGATAAAAACCGCCAAGTTCTAATAATGCGGATCTGTGAATGGTAACTGAAAAAACCGTTCGTATGCTGATTTTTATAGAAGGAGATCTTGTCAATATGATCGAGCGGGGTAAAACGTCGGATTCATGTAAAATCGACGCACACAATCTGTCCGATCTCAGAAGTCAACTTCCCCGGATTGCCGAAAAAATCATTGATAGCTGCAATGACGGGGAATGCTATACCCATGTCGATTATGAACCGATTCCATCCCGAGAATGCGTCATCGAAATTATCGACCGGTTAAGAGAAATTCTTTTTCCGGGGTATTTCACCAGGGGAACGCTTGATCCTGTGAATTTGAAATACAGTGTGGGCAAATCCGTAACCATCCTTTTTGACATGCTCTCGGAACAGATTGGCCTCAGCATCCGGCACGACTGCTTCAGATATGATCAGCCCTGCGGTGAATGTGATGAGCAGGGCCACCGATTTGCGCTCAACCTTCTGGAACAGATCCCGTCCATTCGCAAAATACTGGCCACCGACGTGGCGGCTTCCTATGAAGGAGATCCTGCTGCCAAAAGTTATGACGAGATCATTTTCAGTTATCCAGGCATCTATGCCACGGCCGTTTACCGGGTAGCCCATAAACTTTTTGAATATGGCGTACCGCTGCTTCCCCGAATCATGACCGAGTATGCCCATAGTGTTACCGGCATCGATATCCATCCCGGAGCCAAAATCGATGAAAGTTTTGTCATCGATCACGGCACCGGCGTAGTCATCGGAGAAACCACTAATATCGGAAAAAACGTCCGAATCTATCAAAGCGTAACTCTGGGTGCGCTTTCAATACCGAAGAATTCGGGAAATCAATTTCGAGGAAAAAAACGTCACCCCACCATCGAAGACGACGTTATCCTCTATGCAGGAGCGACGATTCTTGGTGGAGACACGGTCATTGGTGCCCGCTCGGTAATCGGCGGTAACGTCTGGATGACCCAATCAGTTCCGCCTGATACGATGGTTATTCTGGAATCCCCGCAATTAACTTACAAATCAAAAAATAAAAAATCCGCTTTGGAAATGTTTGATGCGATGATATAGGCCCTTAGTCTGTTTTTTCTGACTACATGATGTAAAAGACTGAAGGTGTTCCGCCGGCGGATTCAGGTTTCAGCAATTAAAAAATTTCAAATAGCAAATCATAAATACCAAACAAAGAGACGAGAATACAACCTTGATTCCCCCTGAAACTTTGAACCCTTGAACGCCTACACGTATGCCAACAGGAGGTCAGCCATGAAATTTCATTCCATTATCAGCAGTACCATCGGGTCGACACCGCTGGTCCGACTTAACCGAATAAGTGAAGGCATTGATGCAAAAATATTTGCAAAACTCGAGTTTTTCAACCCCCTGGGCAGTGTCAAAGACCGCATCGCGGCATCAATGATCGAAGCCGCGGAAGTCGAAGGCCTGATCGATGCCCAAACTTTGATTGTGGAACCCACCAGTGGTAATACCGGCATTGCATTGGCATTTATCTGCGCCGCCAAAAATTATCGTCTTTGCCTGACCATGCCCGATACCATGAGCGCCGAAAGACGAAGTCTGCTCAAACATCTGGGGGCGGAACTGATATTGACGCCGGGTGCTGAAGGCATGAATGGCTCCATCAGCAAGGCCCGGGAAATCCTTGAGTCGGAGGAAAAAGCCTACATGCCGGACCAGTTTTCCAATCCTGCAAATCCGAAAGTCCACCGGGAAACAACGGCCGAGGAAATCTGGCGAGATACCGAAGGCCAGGTCGACATTCTGGTCTCCGGTGTCGGCACCGGAGGAACCATAACGGGTGTCGCCCAGGTTATCAAACCCAGAAAGCCTTCATTTAAAGCCATCGCCGTGGAACCGGCCAATTCTCCGGTTCTGTCCGGCGGTTCGAAAGGGCCCCATAAGATCCAGGGCATCGGCGCCGGGTTCATTCCGGAAGTGCTGGATCAGTCCATCATCGACGATGTGGTGACGGTCTCCGACGACGATGCCTTTGAAACCGCACGCAAAGCAGCCAAACTGGAGGGAATTTTATGCGGCATCTCTTCCGGGGCCGCGATCCGGGCCGCCCTTGAAGTCGCCCGACGCCCGGAAGGTACCGGTAAAACCATCGTGGTCATTATACCCAGCACCGGGGAACGCTATATCAGCACGGAGCTGTTTAAAACTGACAATTGAGGATGACCCAAGATTGATTGGCCGGAGCAACCTGAGATAGGATCAAAATTGGACATTGACACTCAGGTGTCAGCCCAGGCGCCGGCCCAAAAAACGGCCGGTCTGATCGAGAAAAAAACTGATGAACGTCGAACATCGAACGTCCAACGTCGAATGAATGTATTTTGTCTGTTTTAAAAAAGATTTGGCGAAGCGTTTCCTTCCTTCGACATTCGATATTCTGCGGTTCGCTTGTCTAAAATCGATTAAGCGTAGCGTCATCAATATTCGATGTTCGACGTTCAATCAATTCACTGTTCCAACACTGTGTAGTTTCACACGAGGTTTCAGTAGTAAAAAGCGAGAGCTGGCCTGAAACCTGACACCCGACACTTAGGCTCCGAAAAGGCTGCAATACGCCCGGTAATATCTAAAAAACAACCTGTTTTTATAGTATGTTATAAAATCTTCATATGAAGGGCGGCATAGCGCTTATTATCTTTTAACAGATCCGCATGGGTTCCCCGGGCCACCACCCGGCCTCTGTCAAGTACGACAATTTCGTCCATCCAGTGAAGATCAACCAGCCGATGGGTAACCAGCAGCAGGGTTTGTCCGGCCGTCAATTCTTTCAATGCTCCCATCATTTTTCTTTCTGTAATCGTGTCCAATCCTTCGGTGGGTTCATCCAGCACCCATAGCGGAGCATTATGCAGGATGGCCCGGGCAACGGCCACCCGGCGGGCCTGCCCTCCGGATAGAAGCTTGGCAGCCTCTCCAATCCAGGTGTCCAGACCGTCGGGCAGGGCGGTTACAAAATCCAATAATTGAGCGGAGTTAAGAGCGTTGAGCAATTCATCGTCGCCGGCGTCGGGCCGGGCCATCAACAGGTTCTCTCTCAGGGTGGCATTAAACATGTGAGGTTGCTGGGTGACGACTGAGATATGACGGCGCAGGTCTGACTCACCGAAATTGCGAACATCCACACCGCCCAGGCGGATACATCCGGCAACAGGATCCCTGAAACGTACCAGCAGATGAATCAGGGTCGATTTCCCCGATCCGGTTTCTCCGATCACTGCGACTCGCCGGCCCGGGTGTATTCGAAAATCAACATCCCGTAAAATCAAACCGGCATTTTGATTATATCGGAAACAAACATTTTCAAATCTTATGCCGAAATGCCGGGGGCGGGTGACGGATCGATCGGGGAAAACTACCAGGGGTTTCGAATGTACGATTTCCAGCAGCCGGCGGCCGGCCTCGCGCGTACGCCCGAGATATTGGTAAGCTGCCGGCAGGGGCAAAACAGCTTCAAATGATGCCAGGACAGCTAGCGTAACCAGGGCCAGGCCCGCGCCATCCAGCGCATCACGATTCACCAGAGTGACTGCCAGATAAAGTGTTGCCGAAACGGCAAGCCCGGAAAGCAGTGTAATCAGTGCCTGGGACAGTCCCCGGATTTGGCTCATTCGCAACTGGCTTTTCAGCAATGCCCGATTGCTTTGCCTTACCTCATCAAGGTAACGATGATGTGCGCCGAAGACCAACAACTCAGGCATTCCCTGCAAGCCGTCGACAATACGGATTCGCAGGTCTGAGAGGTGCCGGGCCAGTTTCTGTCCGTATTCCCCGCCAAGCCGTAACGCTATCAGCGGCACACAAAATCCTGCCATAGACAAAAACAGTGCTGTCACCATTGAGATAACCGGATCAAACTGCCACAGGAAACCCACCACTAGAACCGACATGATCAGGGCAATCACACTGGGGGAGAGCACCCGCAAATAGAGATTGTCCAGGGCATCGATGTCCGCCACGATCCGGTTTAATATGTCACCGCTGCGAAAATTCATCAAACGGGATGGTGCCAGTGGTTCCAGATGGAAGTAAAACCAGCTTCTCAGGCTTTGCAATATCCTGAATGTGGCATCATGGGTCACGATCCTCTCAGCGTATCGTGCCAGAGTACGACCGATGGCAAACAATCGAACCCCGATGCCGGGATGAAAAAAATTAAACAGCTGCGCAGTTGCCACTGTCAAACCGGCATACGCGGCAGCGGATATAAACCAGCCCGATAAGGCCAGGAGTCCCACCGCCGAAACCACCGCCAGCAGTCCGGACAGTGTGCCCAGGACCATCCATTTTAAATGACCGCGAAACAGTCGAATAAAAGGCACTAGCTCCCGCCAACCTTTAAACACAGTCTTTACCTCCCAACCCTAAAAAAATGAATATTGCAGATTGAATATTAAATATTTGTGGAATTCTATCTATATTTGCAAGCACTTAACCAATCAACAATATCTGTAATTATTCAATTTTCATTTTTTTTAAGACCTATTGACAAGTCCGTGAAAAACCCCGCCTTCGGCCATTAACTCTAAATAAGTTCCCTGCTCGACAACAGAGCCATTTTCCAAAACCAGAATGCGATCCGCCTGTTTAATATTTGCCAGCCGATGGGTCAGCATCAGCACGGTTCGTCCCTGGGAAAATTCCTTTAAGGCCCTGATGACCAGTGTTTCATTTTCGACATCCAGGCCGGCGGTCGGTTCATCCAGCAATAAAATGGGTGCATCTTTGACAAACGCACGTGCCAATGCCACCCGTTGGGCCTGCCCGCGAGAAAGCCCCAGCCCTTGTTCTCCCACCAGCGTATCAAGCCCCCCAGGCAGATGTGCCGAAAAATCGAGCACCCCGGTTTGGTGTGCAGCCTGTTCAATTTCATCAACGGATGCTTCCGGTCGTCCCAGAAGAATATTTTCTTTTATAGATCCATGAAACAAAACAGGATGTTGTCCAACCCAGGCGATATTTTCGCGCCAGCTGTCGGGTGTTAAATCGGCCAATGGGGTTTCATTGACCAGGATTTGCCCTGTGTCCGGCTGCAAAAAACCCAGCAATAAATTGAGTATCGTAGTTTTGCCTGCCCCGCTGGCTCCGACCAGCATCACCTGTTCCCCGGTCTTGAGATCGAAACTAGCCCCCCGCAATGCGGGAAGTCTGCCGTTATCATAGGCCAGATATACATCCTGGCATTGAATGTGGATACCATCCGTTTTTACATAGGCGGTTAAAGCGCGCTGTGTATCCTGCCGGGGGATCGATAATATTTTTAAAATTTCTTCAGCGGCTCCCACGGCTTCGGCCCGGGCATGATAGTGGGTGCCCAGCTCCCGTAACGGGAGATAAAAATCCGGTGCCAGCAGAAGAATAAAAAATCCAGCGTCCAAACTCAGCGGTTCTCCATAGAGCCCGAAGGAAAAGTAGCCGAGATAGCTCATCCCCAGATAAATTGCCACCAGAGCGATGGAGACCGAGCTGAAAAACTCCAGAACCGCCGAGGATAAGAACGCCACCCGCAGGACGGCCATAGTTTTTATGCGATAATTTTTTGATACCTCCGCAACGGTTTTTTCCACGCCCTTGCTGCGGTCAAACAGTTTCAGGGTGGGCAGTACCTGCAGCACGTCTAAAAAATAGGCGCTCATGCGCGCCATGGCCTGGAAATGGCGCTGACTGATACTTTCAGCCCCCATACCCACCAGGATCATGAACAAGGGGACTAACGGAGCAGTTACCAGCAGAAGGGTCCCGGCCGCCCAGCTGTATGGAAATATAAACGCCAGAATCGCAGCGGGAATCATCACCGCCAACGCAAGTTGAGGTAAATAAAATGCATAAAAATCTTGTAATCCCTCCACATGCTCCAGTGCGGTGCTGGCCAGTGCGCCGGTACTTTGGCCGCTCGTGTAGGAAGGACCCAGGGAAAAGATGTGCTCTATCAGTGCCATCCGGACTTCCTGCCGGATTTGTGCACCGGCATAAAAGCCGCACACTTCCCGCGCCCAGCCGAAAATAGCCCGCAAGATGACAATACCCACAAGCATTGCAAAAAGTGGCAGGAGCCTGTCAACGGAACAATTTTGTAAAAATGCGCCCTGGATGATATGGGATAGAAACCGAGCTTGAAAAATGAGCAGCACTCCGCCGCCGAGACCCAGGCCCACCGCAAGCAGGATCAAGGTGCGAGCCGCACCGACACGTTTAAACAACCAGCGAAGGGCTGTTTTGTTGGATAATTTTTTCTCAACTTTCATTTGAAATCTGTTTGACAAGTACGGTATGAATATAATAGATATTTCTTTAATTCTTCCGCCTGTTCGGCAATTATTAACTTTTATATCAAAACGTTCACAGCATTCAAGTTTAAATGAACAAGGAGCCGTAAAATGCTACCTACTGAAGGATTCGTCGAACTGTCCCGCTGGCAATTTGCTTTTACGACACTGTATCACTTCATTTTTGTCCCGCTGACTCTGGGGCTGGCCTGGATCCTGTTTATCATGGAATCTGTCTATGTCATGACCGGAAAAGAGATTTACAAGGACATGACCCGCTTCTGGGGCAAGCTGTTCGGAATTAACTTCGCCATCGGGGTGACCACCGGAATTACCCTGGAGTTTCAGTTCGGCACCAACTGGGCCTATTACTCCCAGTATGTTGGCGATATTTTCGGTGCTCCGCTGGCCATCGAGGGGTTGATGGCCTTTTTCCTGGAATCAACTTTTGTGGGGCTTTTTTTCTTCGGCTGGGATCGTCTCAGCAAACGGGCTCATTTGATGGTCACATTCCTGGTGGCATTGGGTTCCAATCTTTCCGCCCTCTGGATCCTGATTGCCAATGCCTGGATGCAGAACCCGGTGGGGGCGGCGTTCAACTTCGAAACCATGCGCATGGAACTGACCAGTTTTAAAGAATTGTTTTTTAATCCGGTCGCCCAGGTGAAATTTGTGCACACCGTCGGCGCCGGGTATGTGACCGCGTCCTTTTTCGTTTTGGCCATCAGCTCATGGTATCTGCTAAAAGGTCGGGATATCGCCTTTGCACGACGCTCTTTTGCCGTAGCAGCCGGCTTTGGCCTGGCATCCATTCTATCTGTTATTGTGTTGGGCGATGAAACAGGTTATCAGGTCGGCAAGGTTCAGGAAGTAAAGCTGGCCGCCATGGAAGCGGAGTGGGAAACCGTACCGCCGCCCAGCGCATTCACCCTGTTCGGCTTCCCGAATCAGGAAAAGCAGAAAACCGAAGCCGAGATCAAAATACCCTGGCTGGGCGGAATCATCGTTACCCGATCCATCGATAAACCGGTACCGGGAATAAAGGATTTAATAGCCGAAGGCCGGCAACGAATTCGCAGCGGTATGGTGGCCTATGAAAATTTGGAGAAAATACGCAACGGCGATCGCTCGGATAGCAATCTGACGCAGTTTAACAACAATAAGGAAAATCTGGGCTACGGCCTGCTGTTGAAGCGCTACACACCCCGGGTGGTGGATGCCACCGATAGCCAGATTAACCAGGCTGCTCTGGACACCATTCCCAACGTGGCGGCTATGTTCTGGATGTTTCGCATCATGGTGGGATTGGGCTTTTACATGCTGGCTCTGATTGCACTCAGCTTTTATTTCTGCGCCAAACGCGTGTTCGATCAAAAGCGATGGTTTTTAAAATTGCTTCTGTTCAGCCTGCCGGCTCCCTGGATTGCCCTGGAGCTGGGTTGGCTGGTGGCCGAATACGGGCGTCAACCCTGGACAATCGGTGAGATTTTGCCCACCTTCGTGTCATCATCGACGCTGGGCATGGGAGACATCATCGGCAGCCTGGCCGCCCTGGTTGCCCTGTACACTGTTTTTCTGGTGGTGGAAGTGTATCTGATGCTAAAATTCGTCCGCTTGGGGCCTAGCAGCCTGCATACCGGACGGTATCACTTTGAAGAAGGCGCAATGGCGGCCGGTTGAACGGAATTGCTTTTATCCGGTTTTTACCGGGTTCGCCTGGATTATTTATCCGTAAAGTTAAATTACTGCCTTCGGTGTGTTAAAGTCAGGGAGAACGGATCATGTTATTTGATTATTTAACTCTTAAAATAATTTGGTGGCTTCTTGTCGGTGTATTACTGATTGGTTTTGCACTGATGGACGGCTTTGACTTGGGCATCGGTACCCTTCTGCCGTTTGTAGCACGCAATGACAAACAGCGGCGGGTGCTGCTAAATGTCATTGGACCGACCTGGGAAGGCAACCAGGTCTGGTTTATTACCGCCGGCGGGGCCTTGTTTGCGGCCTGGCCCCTGGCTTATGCAGCTGCTTTTTCGGGATTTTACTGGGCCTTGCTGTTGGTGCTGTTTGCTCCTTTTTTCCGGCCGATCGGATTCGAATATCGCAGTAAAATCCCGGATCCTCGTTGGCGCACTGCCTGGGACTGGGGTCTGTTTGTCGGTGGCATGGTACCGGCTCTGATTTTCGGCGTGGCTTTCGGTAATTTATTACAGGGAGTGCCCTTTCACTACGATGAATTCATGCGTTTCTATTATACCGGCAGTTTCTGGGGGCTGCTGAATCCGTTTGCTCTTCTGGCCGGTATTGTGAGCCTGTCCATGCTCGTGATGCACGGCGCGGTTTATCTGCAAATGCGCACCGAAGACGATATCAAGGACCGTGCTAAAAAAGCGGTGCGGATTTTTAGTATCGTATTTATGGTTGCGTTCACCATTGCCGGAATATGGCAGGCATTCGGTATCGAGGGGTATCGCATAATAGCCAGTCCGGATCCCGGAACAGTCTTTAGCCCGATGGCCAAAAAAGTGGAAATGGTGGCAGGGGCACTGATGCAAAATTACTCGATTTATCCCTGGATGGTGCTGGCTCCGGCCCTGGCTTTTGCCGGTGGAATTCTGGCACTTGTGCTGTCCGGCATCAACCGGGCGGGACTGGCGTTTGTTTGCAGCGGATCAGCCCTGGCCGGTGTGATTTTAACCGCCGGTTTTGCCATGTTTCCCTTTGTCATTCCCTCAAGTACAAACCCTAACAGCAGCCTGACCGCCTTTGATGCAACATCCAGTCATTTAACCCTGAATGTAATGTTTATTGCGGTGGTCGTTTTTCTACCCATTATTTTGGTTTACACCAGCTGGGTGTATCGGGTTATGCGGGGGAAGGTAACCGAAAAGCAGATAAGTGAAGAAACCCATACGGCCTATTAAAATAATGGGGCACGGCCATAACTTGAGCCATTAGATCTCTCGCAGAGCCCACAGAGAAAAATCAAAAAAAAAGCTCTGTGATTTCTGTGGGCTCTGCGAGATAACAAGAAAATACTTACAATTAAGCAAATTTATGATGGCCGAAATTAGAACCAACCCCAAATAATATCAGCTGAAATCGTGAACGCTTACGGTTTTTTCAACCCGGAACGGTGAACCCTGAACCGCTCAACCTATATTAGAGGTTTTTACTATGTGGTACTTTGCATGGATCCTGGGAGTTTTACTTGCCTGCGCCTTCGGCATCATCAACGTGATGTGGATGGAAACCGAAGAGATGCTGGGATCGGAAAAAGATTCCTGATTATTTTTGATATGGCCGCAAAAGGCACAACGCTAAAATTTATACCTTAATAATTTCAATAAGTTATGAGACCAAAATTCAAGGATTTTGATTTTTTACGAGATTGTTATTTTTCTGAAATAGAACTCTTTATTTAATTCGCGTCCCTTAGATACCGGGAAGGTATCTCTCGCCCATACGCCGAAAGGATTTCACCTGCTCATCTTCCCATTGCCGGGTCTTCTCAAGTTCTTCGGCCATTAGCGATGCCACTTTAGGTGCCGCTTGCATCGCCGCCTTTGCGTTGAGAAAAAGACAACGTGTTCGTCGGGCCAGAAAATCATCCACAGTCCGCGCCGCTTCAAACCGGGTCGACCATAAGACCTCACCGGCCAGGACAGGAAGATCCGGATGAAGGCGCTCTTTGCGCGAGGCATTTGAACGCAAAAGATCTTGGATAGCCGGCGCGTCGGAGCCGTAGAGCGCGAGGCTGCCAAACTTCTGCGGGCTCTTGTGATAACCGTGGATATTGAGCCGCTTGGTAACGCAAGGAATGGATTCGAGACCTGCAAGTGTGGCGGCATGGTTGACACAAACCTCTGCCATCTGTCGATAAGTGGTCCACTTGCCTCCTGCAATGGTGAGCAGGCCTGAGTTTGAAATCAGAATGGTGTGATCGCGGGATATTGAAGCGGTATTCTCATTGTCGCTTTCTTTGACAAGCGGGCGAATGCCGGCGAAGACACTCAGAATATCGTCCCGTGAAGGGGCTTTTTGCAGATACTCTCCTGCTGTTTCCAGAATAAAATCAATTTCCTCGGGCAACGGACGAGGTTCGAGAGAGGCTTCGGCAATTGGCGTGTCGGTGGTGCCCACAAGCGTGACGCCGAGATAGGGCACCGCAAACATCACCCGGCCGTCTTTGGTGTGCGGAACCATGATAGCGGAATTTCCCGGCAGGAAGGATTTGTCGAAAATGAGATGAACGCCCTGACTGGGTAAAATTAGGGGTGATACTTCGGGCTCGTCCATTCGGCGAACATTATCGGTAAACGGGCCGGTCGCGTTAATGACAACTCTGGCCTTCACCGTCTGTTCTGTGCCGGTCTCAACATCCTCGAAGACTGCCCCGTCTATATACCCGCTGCCGTCTTTGGTAAGCGCGATAACGCGGGTGTAATTGAGCAGAGTTGCACCCTGATCTGCAGCTGTCCGAACGAGGTTGATGAGAAGCCGAGCATCGTCGAACTGGCCGTCATAGTAAATAACACCACCGCGCAAGCCATCGGTCCTTAGGGTTGGAATCCGCTTGATTGTCTCCTTGGTTGAGAGAATTTTCGAGGGTCCGAATCCGTATCGGCCGGCCAGCAAATCGTACACCTTGAGTCCGATGCCGTAGAAAGGTGCCTCCCACCAGTCGTAGTTTGGAACGACAAAAGCAAGATCATGAACCAAATGAGGTGCATTTTCCCGCAGAATACCGCGTTCTTTCAAGGCCTCCATAACAAGGGCAATATTCCCTTGCTGGAGATAACGAACCCCCCCATGCACAAGTTTAGTGCTGCGAGAGGAAGTTCCTTTGCCAAAATCGCTTTGTTCGACCAACAGCGAATCGTAACCACGTGAAGCGGCATCAACCGCAATGCCGACACCGGTGGCACCACCCCCGATAACCAGGATATCCCACGGTTGGGTTTTATCCAGAGTTCTACTTATCATTTCTTCGCGATTCATGTCATATACCCCAATTCAGAACATAATTTCTTATGAAATGGTTGTCAACGGGTCGGATAAACAATTTCAAGGTTTACAGAAACTGAAGAGATAGTTCAGAGGCATGCATCCATCTTCCAAACTCCCCCGGCGGACACAAAAGGTTGACTGATTTTTTTCATCTGGTAACATCAATAAAATACAGCCACATCGGCCTGGGAGCTGTTTTTTAAGAACATGAAAAGGAGGAGCGCTAATCCATGAAAGTGACCAAACCGGTAATCATCCTATTGACCATCGCCCTGGTGGCGGTCATCGGCTATACCTTTTATCTGCATCAGGGTCCACTTAAGGATATTTTAAATGAGAATCAGGGTCTTACAAACGAAATCACCCGGTTGAAAACGGCTTCAGAAGAAATTAAGGCCGGTCATAAGTCCGATCTTACCGCTAAAATTCGGCTCGTGGAAAAACTTCAGAAAAAAAATATGGAATTGGAGAAGTCCATCGAGAAAATCAGAAAAGAAAAGGAAACGGACGAGGCTGATTTTCAAAAAAAGATCGAGGGCTTGGAAAACCTGCTGTCGCAAAGTAATCGCGAGCTGCAGATATTTCGCGATGAGAACCAACAACTGAAGACGGTTGAAACGGATCTTCGAGGAAAAGTGCAGACCCTGGAAAATCAGCGCGTGCAAAAAGTAACCGAAGCTCAAACAGCCTACCAAGAAAACCAGCAGCTGAAGATAGCCCAAACGGCGCTGCGGGATAAGGTGCAGACCCTGGAAAACCAACTCGCACGCAAAGTAGCCGAAGCTCAAATAGCCCACCAAGAAAACCAGCAGCTGAAGATAGCCCAAACGGCGCTGCGGGATAAGGTGCAGACCCTGGAAAATCAACTCGCGCAAAAAGTAGCTGAGGCTCAAACAGCCCGGGAGGAAAACCAGCAACTGAGAACGACTCAAACGGAACTTCGGAAAAAAGTGCAAAGCCTGGAAAATCAGCTCGCACAAAAAGTAACCGAGGTTCAATCATCCCAGGAGCACAACCAAAAGCTGAAAACAACCCAAACGGTACTTCAGGGTAGGATTCAGAATCTGGAAAACCTGCTCGCACAAAAAGTGCGCGAAGCACAAACATCACACGATGAGAACCAGGAGCTGCAAAAGACAATCCTCATGCTGGAAGGCAACCGAACGGTACTCATCCAAAAATCAGCTGATCTCAACCGACAATTGCAGGCCTCTAAAAACCAAATTGAAGAGTTGTACCAGGAAGTGACCGCCAGAGATGAGAAACTTGAGAAAATGGCGCAAGACCATCAGGTTCTGGTCAGCCAAATTGACAATCTGGCAGAGGAAAAGGAGAAACTTAACCGGGAAACGCAGGATTTGAATAATCAACTGGGGATTTCCAGGATCCAGCTTGACACTGTCGCTTACGAGGCGGTCTCAAAGGAAAAAAAGCTTTTGGCCCTCAACAAGTCCTACGAGGAACTCAAAATACGATTAGACAAACAAATTCAAGAAAAAGAATTAAACATCAGCACGTTGGAAGATAAACTGAATATTCGTTTATTGAACAAAATTCTATTTGCCCCGGGCCAAACGATTATTTCTCCCAATGGCAAACGAGTGTTAAAAAATCTTGCAGAGGAATTAAAAAAGGTTGAGGGGATTCAAATATCGGTGGAAGGCCACACTGACAACCAGCCATTAGGGCCGAAAATCAGAGATATTTATATTGATAACCTGGGTCTGTCAGTCGCGCGTTCGGCGGCGGTAGCGCGAACATTGCGTAAGATAGGAGTGAATCCACAAATTTTATCCGCCACCGGTTACTCCATGCATCGACCCATAGCTGATAATGCCGATCCTGCAGGGCAACAACAGAACCGTCGCGTGGAAATAATCCTGGCTCCTTTGCACTGATCGACGGGCCGACGTAATTAAACTCGTTTAGATGAAAAAAATCAAACTTTACCTTGCGCCTTTGCGTGGTTTTACCGATTACATCTATCGCAACACATTTGCCGGGCATTTTGACGGCTTTGACGGAGCGCTCGCGCCGTTTATTCCAACGGTGACGGCGGACCGCTTCAAGCCTTCTCACTTCAAAGATGTCCTGCCTGAAAACAACTCAACCCTTCCCATAGTGCCCCAGATAATCAGCAATCACTCCGCTGATTTTATAACCCTTGCCGGATGTCTTTTTGATCTGGGCTATACATCGGTAAATTGGAATCTGGGATGCCCCTTTCCCATGGTTGCCAAAAAGCAGCGCGGTTCCGGATTGCTGCCCTATCCGGAAAAAATAGACGCCTTTCTGGAAAAAACCGTTTCGTCCATCCCCAACCGGCTTTCTATCAAGACCCGGTTGGGTCGCAGGAAAATCAATGAAATTTTTGAGCTGATGCCGATTTTTAACCGATACCCTTTGGAAGAAATTATCATTCACCCCAGAACCGGCAAACAGATGTACGACGGCAGGACAGACCTGGATACATTTGAACGGTGTCTGGAGCAATCCGCTCACCGGGTCGTCTACAACGGTGACATTACTGATCTGACAACCTTCCGGAATCTCTTCGATCGCTTTAAAGACATAGACGGCTGGATGATCGGCCGGGGAGCCGTAACAAACCCGTTTTTGCCGGCCGTCATCAAAGCCGGCCACGATGACATCATCCACAAAGTTGAAAAATTCCGGTGGTTTTACGAAGAGCTGTTCGAACAGTACCGGCAGAGATTCTCCGGTCCCGGCCACTTGTTGAACCGGATGAAAGGGTTTTGGACCTATTTTTCACAGTCATTTCAAAACAGCCGCAAGATCGAAAAAAAAATTCATAGAACCCAAAAGCTGCATCGCTATATGGAAATTGTCGATCGGTTCTTTACAGAAGAGGCACAGTGGAAGGAATAAATTAAACCCGGACGAGCGTAGCCGATCGTAGCGTAACAGTGATCCCGCTCGCGGGGTTGTAGCGAAGCGTAAATCCCCAACTGCCTTCGCTTTTATCAATATTTAAGAGTTAAGATGGGTGACCCCTTTGTTTTTCTCTTTTTTCTCTTAGCTGCTAAAAAATAAAATCAGACCGGCTCTGAGCGCAGGGAAGGGCTCCTCTCGATTTAAATAGAAAAGACAGAGAGAAGCAATACCACAAATCTTCAACCTTCAACCTTCAATTCCGGGCCAGGCATTATTGGCAGGGTGACGGTAAACGTACTCCCTTTGTTTGGAATACTGGTAACGGTAATATCCCCGTTGTGGGCTCGCGCAACGGCCCGCGCAAAACTGAGGCCCAGTCCGGTGCCGGTCTGAGACCGGCTGGGATCGCAGCGATAAAAGCGTTCAAAGATGTGGGCAAGGTCTTGCCGTAAAATTCCGATGCCCGTATCTTTTACCGATATCTGAGCCGCCTGATTATCTGTAGACTGTATGCCGACATGAATGGATCCGTTTGACGGTGTGTATTTGATGGCATTATCAAGCAGGTTTGCAATCATCCTTTGAATCAGGCGCATATCGCCATAGATGCTGAATTTTTCGGGTGTATTACAAACCAGTTTAAGGTCTTTATCTTCGGCCGAAGATTGAAACAAATCGCAGGCATCACGAACAAGACCGGCAATATCCATCTTGCGGCAATCAAGCTGGTCGACGCCGGCTTCGGTCTTTGAAATCATCAGCATGGTGTTAATCATTTCCAAAAGCCGGTCACATTCTTCGATGGTGCTGGCCGCCATACTTTCGTAGTCCTTTAACGAAGAATCGGCGGTCAGGGAGATTTCGGCGATCCCGCGAATCCGGGTAATCGGACTTTTGAGGTCGTGGGCAATGTTGTCACTCATTTCCTTGATCCCGGTCACCAATTTCTGGATCCGGTCCAGCATCTGATTAAAAGTAAGCGCCAGTTGATCGATTTCGTCCATTCCCTTTTTTACCGGAACCCGCTTTTCAAGACTGCCGTCTGATATTCTGCGCGCAGTCTGTGTCACCGTTTCAACTCCCACCAGTGCCCGTCTGGCCATAAACCAACCGACCACAACAGCCAAAACAAACAGGATGGCCATGGTGATGATAAAAACCCTGCGAAAGATTTCGATGATGCGCGTATGGTTCTCCATGGATTGCCCCAGCTGCAACATCATGCCGGGTCCGATAATTGCGTAAAGAACGCGTATCTCGTGCTTACGATCCGGGATACTGATTGTGTCGAAAAATGGTACCCCATTGCTCAGCAAATGGTTGACGGCACTCTTATTTATCCCGATATCGCGCCAGTAAGACATATTGGAAGAAGAAAACACCTGGCCGGTATTATAAAGCAGGCGGAAAAAAATCTTTTTCTCTCCTGCAGCCTGGGCCTCAAGAAATGCCTGGCGTTTAACTGCCTGGGTGCCCTGTGTCGACAGGATCGAAGAAAAAGTTCTGACCTCGCTTGAAAGACCCTGATCGGTCTGTTGCCGTATGACGGAAGTGATCAACAGATAAAAGAAAAAAAATGCCACACATGCGGAAAGCATAAATATTCCTGCATACCAGAGGGTTAACCGGAATGCCAGGGTATGACGAATTTTAAGCGGATTTTTCTTTAAAGACATAGCCCACCCCGCGCACCGTGTGGATCAGCTTGTTGGAAAACCCCTTATCAATTTTTTCCCGTAGCTTGTAGATCCGGGATTCCACCACATTAGTCTGTGGATCAAAATAATAATCCCAGACATGTTCCATGATCATGGTTTTAGAAACAACACGTCCGGTATTGCGCATTAAGTATTCAAGCAATGAAAATTCCAACGGCTGCAACTCGATGGTCTTACCGGACCGGACGACTTCCCGTGTAATAAGATTTATGCTGACATCTCCCACCATCAGTTTGGTCGGCTCTGATACATCGCTGCTGCGTCGAATCAAGGCCTGGACCCTGGCCAGCAGTTCGGAAAAGGCAAACGGTTTGGTCAGGTAATCATCGCCACCGGTTTGCAGCCCCTTGACGCGATCGTCAACAGATCCCCTGGCACTCAGAATAATCACCGGGGTCTTGATCTTCTCCCGCCGCATTTTCTCAATGAGTGATAAGCCATCCAGCTTGGGTAGCATGAGGTCGATGATGGCAGCATCATAGGGTTCGGTCAATGCCAGGTGCAAACCATCTTCCCCGTCAGCGGCATGATCCACGGCAAAGCCTTCGGCTTTAAATCCTCTAACAATGAAAGAAGCAATTTTACTGTCATCTTCCACCAGTAAAATTCTCATCGTATCCTCCCAACCCGGACAAGCCGGAATTGACGAATGACGAATGACGAATGACGAATTGTGGATGTCGCTTCGCTCAGTCAGTTCTATTAAAATCGATAGAATTCCTTTTGTCCTACGCTTTTTCTTATCTTCCGCATTCCAACTTCCAACTTCCGAATTCCCCATGCCCTATGCCGTCAGTCGCCCTGCAATTGCCACCCACTCGTCTTGTGTACTAATTTCAAGAATTTCAAAGCCGATATTTTTCATTGCAGCGACAACCTGCTTTTCGTTCTTATCGACGATTCCTGAACAGATAAAAATTCCGCCGGCCTTCAACACGCTCCTGATGTCATTTAGCAGATCCAAAATTACCTGGCTGAGGATATTGGCGACAACGATATCATACCTCTCTTTGATTCCTTCCGCAAGATTGGCACAGTTTACAAAAAACTGCTGCGCTTCAATACCATTTCGCCTTAAATTATCAACGGCAATAGGCACCGCTGTTTCGTCATGATCAACCCCGCGAATTTTATCGGCCCCCAGCTTGGCGGCTGCAATCATCAAAATGCCGGAACCGGTGCCGATATCTAAAAACAAATCACCTTTTTTTAGGTAATTTTCAACCATGGAGATACACAGGGCCGTGGTCGGGTGTGTTCCGGTCCCGAAGGCCATGCCGGGATCCAACTCGATGACTACCTCGCCCGTATCGGCCCGGTAATCCCGCCAGGTCGGCTTGACCACCATATTGCGGCCGATCTTTTGGGGCCAAAAATATTTTTTCCACGAGTGAGCCCAGTCCTCTTAATCAAGTTCTTTGTAACTCATCCTGTAAATCAGGCCGAGTTTTTCTTTTAATTGCAACAGTTTGTTTTCAAAAATTTTGAATCGCTTCCCGATCCGGTTATCGCCAGGAAAATACCCGGTCACCGTATAACGATCGGGACGTCCGACAGCATCTTCCGCCCATCCTTCCCCGGGTTCGATACGAGGATCTTCAACAACAACTCCCTGCAGCCCGAAATCGTAAAAGACATCGGAAATCAGGTCGACGGCCAGATCCTTATTCGGATGATCAAAGACAATTTTTGTTTCAATCCATTTCATAATTTTTCTCGTAACCGTTCACAGGTTCAGGGTTCAACGTTCAGAGTTAAGGACACTATTTGACATTAAGAAATAATGGTTGTAATTTCAAGATATTTTAACGTTAACCGGAATTGCCGAATGAGAAATAAAAATTTAATCGGTGTCAAAACAACGAAGATTTATTGTTCGCCCTCCTGCTCCGCCAGAGCACCTTTGCCGCAGAATTCGGACTGCAAAACGCCGTCAAGAAGCAGCTGGGTTTAAGCGAAAAACCAACCTTCGACGATTTCCGCAGATTTTCAGACCGCCGGCAAAACCGGCAGGCCTATGCCACCTTTTATTTATGGGCATCGCTGATATAAAAACCCGTTCAGGGCTGACGCGATACCCTTCAATCGATAGTGAGTGATAAGCGTCCGTGACATATAACTCTCAGAAGGAATTAATAGGGTGGCGAAGAACCCATACGGATACAATCATTCGGGAAGATCTTTTAGACCTGGAAAGAGTCAGGGATATAAAATCCATTGAAATACTGATCGATCTGATAAGAGCACGTGTGGGGTCGACAACTTCATTTTCATCGTTATCGAATGATCTTCAGGTCTCTGTTCATACGGTGAAGCACTGGCTTCAAATTCTTGAAAACTTGTATATAATTTTTCCTGTTCGCCCCTATCATAAAAATATAGCGCGCAGCCTGTTAAAAGAATCGAAATATTATTTATATGATACAGGTGCCGTTGATGGGCATCTGGGTGCCAAACTGGAAAATACGGTTGCCTGTGCACTCTTGCGGGAGCTTCATTTTATTGAAGATACAACCGGAAGGAGGGTTGCTCTTCATTATCTCAGGGACAAGGAAAAAAATGAAGTGGATTTCCTTCCGGTTATTGATAACAAGCCGTTAATGATGATTGAAGTAAAATCAGGCGACGACAGTTTTTCTCCATCCCTGTCTCGTTTTCATAATTTTTTGAAAACTGCAAAACCGGTTCAGATTGTCCATAACCTGAGACAAAAAAAAGCGAAGGGCCCTTTGAGTATGCTTCCTGCGCATGAATTTTTAAGAGATCTGAAATTTTGAAATGTTACTCCTTCAGCCTTGATAATTTTTAAATAATGTCGCAATTAAACTCGGAAACTAAGTTCGTCTCGGACGCTACCAGCTCTGATGACCGGAATGAGTGTGCCGCTTTTTTTGACATTCGTCTATATTGATTTCTTTTTCCAGAATCAAAGTGTCAAAGCTTGAATTTGGAAGGAAAAGCTCTAAGGGATTATCCGGAAAAGAGATGAAAGGGTTCGTAATGGAGATTTGCTATTTTTAGATTGACTTGACACTGATTTTTGACTATGATGACGTCAAATTGCGACGAAAAATGACGACATGGTTGTCTAAAATGCTGAAAAGAATTCTCAAACCACCTTCACAAAGCTTTTTTCTTCTTGGACCGCGGGGCACTGGGAAAAGCACCTGGTTGCGAGCTCTCTTTCCCGACGCCCACGTAATCGATTTATTGTCCGAAGCCACTTATCAAGGCCTGCTGGCCAATCCCGGACTTTTGGCAAACCAGCTGCGTGCTATCCCCGCTGGTAGATGGGTAGTCATCGATGAAGTGCAACGGTTGCCGGCACTGTTGAATGAGGTACATAGGTATATCGAAAAAAAGCAGCTTAAATTTGTACTGTGCGGGTCAAGCGCCCGCAAACTCAAAAGGGCCGGTGTCAACCTGCTTGCCGGGCGTGCATTAAACCGTTCTATGCATCCCTTTGTGCCGGAAGAACTTAACGAGCCACTCGACGTCGACGAAGTGCTTCGATTTGGATTGCTGCCCATCGTCTGGGACTCGGTTGAAAAATCGGAAACACTGGCAGCCTATGCACAGTTGTATCTGAAGGAAGAAATTCAGACCGAAGCTCTGGTGCGAAACCTGGCCGGATTTGCCCGCTTCCTGCCGATTGCTGCCCTTTATCAAGGCCAAGCTCTGAATGTGAGCAATATTGCCAGAGAAGCAGGTGTTGCCAGAACGACCGTGGCAGGGTATCTCGACATTCTTGAGGAGACCCTACTCTGTTTCCGTCTTCCCGGTTACGAGGCTAAAATGAGGGTACGGGAACGAAAGCTTCCCAAGTGGTACTGGTGTGATCCCGGCCTGGTGCGGGCGATTAAACGCTCCCAGGGAGAACTAATCCCTGAAGAAAAAGGGCCCTTGTTTGAAGGCTTGGTGGCTCAGCTACTCAGGGCATATAAGGATTACCGTCATATTTTCGATGATATGTATTACTGGGCACCTGCCGGTGGCATCGAAACCGAAGTTGATTTTTTGCTGCATCGAAATCGGGAGTTTGTCGCAGTAGAAGCAAAATCGGGTAGGGCGTTCTCAGAAAAATGGTGCAAAGGCTTACGCGCGATCACCGATCTCAAAGGCCTGCAGCGCAGGATTGTCGTCTATCCCCATGGGCCTGTAATGCGGACTTATGACGGCATTGATGTATTTCCTTTTGACCACTTTGCCGGGTTGTTGGCCGAAAATAGGCTGTTAGCGGAAAATCAGTGAGACGGGCAATCATCATTTGTTTAAATGAGCAACCACCTTTTGCTTAGAACCCGTCAAGTCAATCTGAAAACTGAAATAATTAAGTATAAAATTTTATTTTGGTGCCTTTTTGCGGCCACATCAACCTTAATAGTTTTTAAATAATATCACAGTTAACCTAGGAAGTTGACTATGTCCTGGACGCTACCAGCCCTGATGGTCGCGGCGAGTGTGCCGCTTTTTTTGACAATCGTCTATATTTATTTCTTTTTCCAGGATCGTGAACGTTATCTTGGATTTTGGGCGGCATCCTGGATCGTATATTTTTTTTTATCCCCGCTAACAGCCTGGATGTATGTCACTGATAAATCGACCGTGTTTGTCTTCATCGACTCCAGCGCCTCTTTTCTCAGCGGTCTTTTGCTGTTAAAGGGCACGGCTATTTTTCTGGAAAAGAAAATTTCCGGAAATTGGACCGTCGCCTTCATTGTGGCGGCTGTATGGATAGTGATCTCGTCACTGTTTAATTTTTCATTTCTTCTGCAGGCCTTTCCCGTGTTTACGTTTTTAGGTATTGTCTATATCTGGGCCGGATCGGTGGTTCTGCGATCCAATAAAGTTGAAGGACTGGGCAAATATTTCACCGGATGCGTATTTGTTATCTGGGGAATCCACAAACTCGATTATCCGTATTTGCGTAATATCACCGAATTCGCTCCCTGGGGTTACTTGATCGGCGGGTATTGTGCGATGATGCTGGCCACCGGTCTTCTGCTGATATATTTTCAAAGGACACGAAATGCGTTAACCGAAAGTGAGCGGAAATACCGCTCCCTCGTCACCAACATCCCCGACATCGCCTGGAGGGCGGATTCCAAAGGTAAAATCCTGTATATCAGCCCAAATGTTTATAAAATTTGTGGGTATACGCCGGAGGAAATATATCGGATCGGCCCAAACTTTCTGTTTGAAAGAATACATCCTGATGATTTCAACCACGTAAAAAAATTCTGGGAATCACTTTTCAGTAAAAAGGGCACTTTCGATGTCGAATACCGGATCAAAAAAAAAGATGGACAATGGATCTGGCTGCATGACAAAGCCATCGCCACCGATCAGGAAAAAGGCCTAAATTATGCCGACGGTGTGTTTTCCGAGATTACGGATCGAAAAGAAGCCGAAAAAGAACGAGAATCGCTGATTCAGAGACTCCATCGGGCCCTCTCCCAGGTAAAGACGCTGCAAGGCTTGTTGCCGATCTGTGCGTCATGCAATAAGATTAAAGATGATAAAGGTTCCTGGGAGCGGCTTGAAATCTATATTCGCAATCATACGGATGCGAAATTCAGCCACAGTATTTGTCCCGAATGCGCTAAAAAACTTTATCCCGAAATCTATGATAGTAAACTATAGAACCCGGTCAATCGAAGTGACAATCATCGGCATGATTGTTTGAAAAATTGGTAACAGTTCACCGCAGAGAACGCAAAGGGAAGAAGGATTTTCCTGTCTGTTGATCCGATAGAAACCTCAGTGTACATGAAGGGCGGAAATCAATAAAAATTTACCCTCAGCGTCCTTTGCGTCTGCGGTGAACTATTATGTAATTTGTTATTTCCGGTTTATCCGGGTCAGGACTTGGAGGACAATTCTGAATTATCTTTTTATAGAAACATTTTGTCAGGGCTCGCATTCACTATTTGTAAACGGACTGTCTGCATATTCCTCGCATAATATTGATATTATGACCATGCCCGGGGAAAACTGGCGCTGGCGTATGCTTGGCGCCGCGCTTCATATTGCCGATAACATACCCCCGCTTGAAAAGTATGATGGTATTATTGTAACCGATCTTTTCAACCTGTCTGACTTCAAAGCGCTTGTAGGTACACATTGTCCGCCTGTCCTGGCATATTTCCATGAAAACCAGATGACCTATCCCCAGCCGCCCGGAGACAAAGGAGCCTTTCAGCTCGGGATAATAAACATCACGACTGCGCTTGTAGCCGACAGGGTCGTATTCAATTCAAAAATGCATAAGGATGCCTTTTTAAACGCTATACCGAATTTTTTGAAAAGGGGACGCGACTACGGGCCCAATGGAATTAAAGATAAAATCCGCAAAAAAGCGGAAGTACTTTACCCGGGCATAACATTGCAAATTAGCAAGGGTATTGATGCTGAAAAGCAGACCGATCCCCCTCTTATTATCTGGAACCACAGGTGGGGGTTTGACAAGAATTATGAAATATTTTTCAGTGTGCTTGAAGAGCTGAACGATAGGGAGCTTGATTTTCATCTGGCAATTATGGGTGAGAATTTTGGCATGATACCCCCGGAGTTTAAAAAAGCAAAAAAAAAGTTTAGCGATAAAATACTCCAGTTTGGGTATGTCTCTTCAAGAAAGGAGTATGAAAGATGGCTTAAACGGGGAGCCGTTGTTATCAGCACCGCAATACAGGAGAATTTCGGCATGTCCGTGATAGAAGCAATGATAATGGGGTGTGTCCCCCTCTTGCCTGACAGGCTTTCATATCCCGAAATACTCCCTGAAGAGTTTCACGAACTCTTTTTGTACAAAAGCAGACAGGATCTTATTGAAAAGCTTTTTATAATAATTTCAGATTATAAGAGGTATGAAAAAATTCAGGTAAGGTTGGCACAGAAAATGACGTCCTTTTTATGGGAAAATGGTGCCGGCAGGTATGACAGAGTGCTTGAACAGCTGGCGACCTTATAAATAATAAAACTCCCAACACAGTTATTCAGCTTGACGGCACAATTCATGAATATACTGACCCCCTGCATTTAACGACGGAAATGGAAAAACTGATATCGTGGATAAATGAGAATGTTGACAAAGAACATGGGCTGATAACAGGAGCGGTCGCCCATTAGAACATGGTAAGAATTCATCCGTTTGATGATGGTAACAGCAGGGGGGCTCGGCTGCTTATGAATCTGATTTTCATAAAAAAAAGGTTGCCCCCTGCTGTTATCAGAAACGAAAGGCGCAGGCGACTTGCCGAAGCGGATAAAGATAATCTGGAACCTTTTGTACGCTTTGTGGGAGAATCACTTGTGAGCACGCAAAAAGTAATTATTGTGGCGTTATGGCTTCTTCAGCGCCAGCAATGATAAAAATTCAAACGCCAGGTTGGCCGCCAGAATCGACGTGATTTCGCCAGGCGAATCATAGGGCGGACTGACTTCCGCCAGATCAAAACCCACAATTGCTACATCAATATTGTCCAAATTCCGATTGGCGGGCTGGCGCATGAAAGTCGGAATACCGACAAATGCTTCTAAACCTGCCTTGGCTTCCAGCTCGACAATACCACTCAAAGACGGCTGTCCGTCAGGACCCGGGTTCATCATTCGCGAATAGCATGGCCCATTTTCCAGGCGGTGGTTCGCGAAACGCTGATCCACTTGCCCATGAATACGGAAGATACGCCTTTGCTGGAACGAACCAAAAATTACATACACTGCAGCCATTTCCACAGCGGCAGCTTAGTACTATGCATCGGCGTATGCGTGGTTACGATAAATTGCCGTTTGCGCCAACCGCACTCGTATAATCCGGGCCGCGAACTCGCCCCTGAAAGGAAATAGGATTTTTCGTAATCACAATGGAGACAACGGCGCCCATTGCGCCAAATGATGGACTCAAAAAATTTTCGGAAAGTGTTCTCATCAGAAAATCTTGCTCTGAGCTGATCGATATTCATAATATCTCCTGCTATTTTTTAGAGAAAATATTGTCAGACCGGTGTGACAGATCCGGTTACACCGCAGCCTTTTTTTGTTTATAGTTCCGATAATTTTTTTCAGGACCATCAAAAAAAAATTGTTGACAGAAAAGTGAAACAGGCTGTAGTTTAGATCCTAAACGCTCGGTATGTAACATAAACTCAATTTCGTGAAGGAAGATACTGTTGTCGCCCCTAACCGCAAAAGCCATTCAAAGTCGGGAAACCGTGGCCCGAATCCTTACGGCGACCGCCCGCTTGTTTGTGGCTCATGGATACCATGGCACTTCCATTGCCGCCATTGCCAAAGCCATCGGCCTTACCAAAGGGGCGCTATATGCTCATTTTTCCAGCAAGGAAGACTTGTTGCTGACCCTCACTAAGAAATTTGAGATGGAATTTCTGGATCAACTCATCGCAGAGGTCCAGGACGTTAAAGGCAACGCTTTGGATAAACTTCACCACTATCTCAATTTTTCCGCCATTTTTGCTGAAAAAAACCGTGAGCTCTGCCTGTTGACCACGATCATTTCAGCGGAGTTTTCAGGAGCGGGCCATGATCAGTTTGATTCGGAATTCAGGCGCATCTATTTTAAACACGCCCGTTTTCTGCGCCGCATTGTGAAAGAGGGCAAACTTCAGGGCGTCATTGACCCCGCTTTGGACACCCATACTGTGGCTTACACCATCATCGCCTTTCACGACGGGGTTCTTCTGCAGTGGCAGCGCAGCACGGATGTGCTTGAGGGGCCGGTTTTCGTTAAGACCTTTAGACAGCTTTTATTTCACGGCATAGGGATGAAGAGGGAATAAGCCTTTCCTTTTTACATGGGTTGCCCCATGGCCCGTTTCCGTGTCGGCAGCGCCGGACACACCACCATAAAAAATGGAGCGAAGGATGCTTGAAGTCAATAACATCGAGGTTGTTTACAACGACGTAATCCTGGTGTTGAAGGGCATATCTCTGTCTGTGCCAAAAGGGGACATCGTGGCCCTTTTGGGGGCCAACGGCGCGGGGAAGACCACAACGCTGAAGGCCATCAGCGGAGTTCTCAGGCTACAGAATGGCGACCTGGAAGGCGGAACCATATCCTTCGACGGAAAAAAGATCCAGGATGATGACCCGGACCGGATCGTCCGGAATGGGATTTCCATGGTTCCCGAGGGTCGTCGCATATTCTCCGATCTCTCGGTGGTGGAAAACCTTGTGGTGGGGGCTTTCACTCGCTCTGACCGCAGCCAGGTGAGAAAAGACCTGGAAATGGTCCTGGACTATTTCCCGATTCTCAGGGGAAGGCGCAATCAGCGGGCGGTTTACCTGTCGGGAGGCGAGCAACAGATGGTGGCAGTGGGCCGGGCACTCATGTCGCAACCGAGTCTCATTATGCTGGATGAACCTTCCCTGGGCCTGGCGCCGCTGGTGGTGAAGAGCATCTTTGAAATACTGAAACGGATAAACCAGGAACAGAATACCACCCTTTTGCTGGTGGAGCAGAATGCCAATCTGGCGCTCAATTTCGCCTCTTATGGGTACATCATGGAAAACGGCCGCATTGTGCTGGACGGTCCCTGCCGGCAGCTCAAAGAAAATGAGGATGTGCAGGAATTCTACCTGGGCGTAACCGACCAGAAGGAGCGCAAAAACTACGCCCAGGTAAAACACTACAAACGACGAAAACGCTGGTTGTCTTAGGGGTATCAACATGGCCCAGTTGGAAATAAATGACGTCGCCATCCGGTTCGGTGGAATCGCCGCTTTGTCCGATGTAGCCTTTGAAGTTGAGCGGGGGCATATTCACGCCTTGATCGGCCCCAACGGCGCTGGAAAGACATCTTTGTTCAATGTGATTAGCGGCATCTATCGGCCCACATCCGGGGAGGCCTTGTTTGAGGGGCATGTTTTGAACAAAATGAAGCCTCACCGCATCGCGGGTCTAGGCGTGGCCCGCACCTTTCAGAACATCGAGCTGTTTCAACACATGACCGTGATCGACAACCTGCTCCTGGGGCGACACCTTCACATGCGAACGGGCATTCTGACCGGCGCTCTATTCTACGGCCGTGCGTTGACGGAAGAAACCGCTCATCGGCTGAAAGTGGAAGAGATCATCGATTTTCTGGAAATCGAAAAAGTCAGAAAGAAGCCGGTAGGTTCTCTGCCTTACGGCATCCAGAAACGGGTGGAAATGGGCCGGGCCCTGGCCAATAATCCAAAACTGCTGCTTCTGGATGAGCCGGTAGCCGGCATGAATGTGGAGGAAACCGAAGATATTGCCCGCTTCGTTCTGGATATCAAGGAAGAACTGGGCACGACCATTTTGATGGTTGAACACGATATGGGCGTGGTCATGGACATTGCAGACCGGGTAACGGTGCTGGATTTCGGTGTGTTGATCGCCGACGGCACGCCGGCCCAGGTTCAGGCAGACCCGAAAGTCATTGAAGCATACCTGGGAGAGGGCGACCAATAGCCATGAAGCAAGAAACAGCCGTCGGTAAACTGACAATCCCCAAACTCCTTAAAAACAATCACCTGCGCTATGGAGACCGGACGGCCCTGCGCGAAAAGGACCTGGGGATCTGGCAAAAGGTCAGTTGGAACCAGTATTGGGAACATGTGCGCAACTTCGCGCTGGGGCTTAAGGAACTGGGTCTTGAAGATGAGGAAGGCAAGGTTTCCATCTTAGGAGATAATTGCCGGGAATGGCTCTATGCGGACATCGCAGTCCAAGCCTGCCGCGCCATTTCCATCGGGGTCTACCCCACCAATGTGGCTGAACAATGCTTCTATGTGCTGGAAAACTCCGATTCCTCCATGGTGGTCTGCAAAGATCAGGAACAGGTGGACAAAATTTTTGAGATCAAAGTCCGCCTCCCGCGCCTGAAGCATATTATCGTCATAGACATGAAAGGGCTCAGAAACTATAAAGACCCCATGATCATCAGCTTTGAGGAGGTGGAAAAGCTAGGAATCGTCCGCCACAGGAAAGATCCGGAAGCGTTCGAACGTATGGTGGAGGCTGTTGAGCCGGACGATGTGGGGGTCATGGTCTACACTTCCGGCACCACGGGCAAACCTAAGGGCGCCATGATCACCCACCGCAATATGACGGCCATGATCCAGGGGCTCAGCCAAGTGATCCCCTTCAATCAGAAAGACTCCTTGGTCTCGGCACTCCCCCTTTGCCACATTGCTGAACGGAGTTTTTCCCTGATTTTTCCCATGTGGGCAGGGTGTACCGTGAATTTCGCGGAAAGCGTCGCCACCCTGCAGGAAGACCTGCGGGAGATTTCCCCCACCGCTTTTCTGTCGGTTCCCCGTATATGGGAAAAAATGCATTCCAACATCGCCATTAAGATAAAAGACTCCTTTTTTTTCAAGCGTTGGGTGTATAACGCCGTGATGCCCATCGGGGGAAAAGTGGCAGCCCTCAGGCTTTCGGGAAAGCAGATTCCCTTTTTCTGGCGGATTCTTTACGGACTGGGCTACCTGCTCCTTTTCAGGGCCTTGAAGAATTCCATGGGCCTTTTAAACGGACGCATCTTTGTGAGCGGCGCCGCCCCAATGTCCAAAGAACTATTGCGTTTTTATCATGGCATCGGCGTACGGGTGCGGGAGTGCTTCGGGATGACCGAATGCGCAGGAATCAGCGTCATTCCCATCAATCACAAGATTCGCGCCGGGGAGGTGGGCGAGGCAATCCCGGGAATTGAGATCAAACTAGCCGACGACGGCGAGATCATGCTCAGGGGTGATTCCGTTTTCGAGGGCTACTACGGCAATCCCGAACAAACCGCCGCCTCTTATAACGAGGAGGGTTGGCTCATGACCGGGGATGTGGGCGAATTCACTGATGAAGGTCAGCTTAAGATCGTGGATCGCAAGAAAGACCTGATCATCAACGCCTATGGAAAAAACATCGCCCCCAGCGAAATTGAGAACAAACTGAAATTCAGCTCATTCATCAAGGAAGGCATTGTGGTGGGCGACGGTCGTCCATATCTCTCAGCTCTGATTCAACTTGAGCTGGACAATGTTTCCGACTGGGCCCAGGAAAACCGCATTGCTTACACCACCTATAAGAGCCTGGCTGAAAACCATGAGGTCAATAAGCTCATTCAGGGGGAAGTGGATGCGGTCAACGAACAACTGGCACGAGTGGAAAAAATCAGAAAATTCGCCATCCTCACCAAGGAGCTTGACCAGGATGACGACGAAGTGACGGCCACCATGAAGGTACGCCGTTCCACCGTGGAAAAGAAATTCAAACAGATCATTGACTCGATGTATTAGGGACGGAGATATTATTTCGGCCTCATCCCTTGGCCACCTTTGTGTTATGAACAAAGCCTGTTAAAAAAAATCTCGAAGACCCAAAACATGGGGAAACCCTATTTGAGGAGGCGTGCATGTATTTCCTGGAACTTGTCATAAGCGGAATAGCCGTGGGCAGCCTCTATGCGCTCATTGCCATGGGGTTCGTGCTCATTTACAAGGGGACCGGCGTCCTCAACTTTGCCCAGGGAGAGGTGATCATGGTGGCGGCCTTTATTGCCTATTATCTGGTCACCGGCTTCGGGGTCCCTTTCTGGCTGGCCGTACCCCTCACCCTGGTTGCGTCGGCCCTGCTGGGAGGCGTCACAGAACGTCTGGTGATCCGGCCCCTGTTGGGAGAACCGGTCTTTTCCGTGGTCATGGTTACCATCGGCCTTAGCATCTTCCTGCGCTCCATGGCCGGAATCATCTTCGGACACCACAATTATGTCTTTCCCAGTCCTTTTCCCGTGGAACCTCTCCATGTGGCGGGCATTGTGTTGAGTCATAATCATCTCTGGAGCATGATCATCTCCTTTTCACTCATGCTCCTTTTTTTCTTCTTTTTCAAATTCGCCCGTCTGGGCTTAGGCATGAGAGCCACGGCCAATGATCAGGACACCGCCACCCTCATGGGGATCAGCATAAAAAGGGTGTACGCGTTAACCTGGGGGATCTCTTTCGTAGTGGCGGGACTTGCCGGCGTGGGCTTGGCAAACGTCATGGTGCTCAACGTGGGTCTGGCTTTTGTGGCCATCAGTGCCTTTCCTGCCGTGATTCTGGGAGGGCTCGAGAGCATTCCCGGCGCCATTATCGGAGGGCTCGCCATCGGCATTCTGGAAAACCTGGCCGGTGGATATCTGGACCAGATCGTGGGGGGCGGAATCAAGGATGTGACGCCCTTTGCCGTGTTGTTTCTGGTATTGATGATAAAGCCCTACGGGCTATTCGGAACCAAAGAAGTGGAAAGGGTCTAACAATTATGCCGATTCGCAGCAAGACGTTTTGCGAAAGCTACCATGAGGACATTAAACTGCTGAACACCATCTGGAGCAAGTGCTGGATGGGCTTGTTTATCCTGGGCTTGCTCATTCTGCCTTATATTACGGATACCTACATCGTCTATATGGTGAATCTCTCTTCTATTGCCATAGTGGCCGCCGTTGGGCTCAATATCCTCACCGGGTTTACAGGCCAGATTTCTCTGGGTCATGCTGCTTTTCTGGCTATCGGCGCCTACACTGCCGCCCTGCTGGGAGAAGGTCTTGGAATGCCTTTTTGGATCACGCTCCCCACCGGGGGCCTGGTCAGCGCCGCTGTCGGAATTCTGTTGGGAATCCCCTGCCTCAGACTTAAGGGCCTCTATCTTGCCATGGCCACCATGTCTTTCGGCGTCATGGTGGAGTATGTGCTCATCACCTGGAAAGGGCTGACCGGCGGCGAGCGGGGCATGTACATGCCCGAAGTCAACGTGTTAGGTCACGCCCTGGATACGGACGAAAGCATGTATTACTTCCTCCTATGCATTACGGCCCTGATGATCATCGCGGCCAAGAATATTATCCGCACGCGGGTCGGCCGGGCATTCATCGCGGTGAGAGATCGGGACATTGCAGCGGAAGTCATGGGGGTCAACCTCACGGGATATAAGGTTACGGCCTTTGCCTTAAGCTCCTTTTTCGCCGGTGTGGCGGGGGGCATGTACGCCTATGTCATGGGACATATTCACCCTGAACACTTTACCCTGTTGTCCTCTGTTGAGTACCTGGCCATGATCATCATCGGGGGGCTGGGCAGCATCCTCGGTTCCATTTTTGGTGCGGTTTTTATTGTGACGGTACCTGAAGGCATAAAGCTTCTGGCGCAGGCCATTGAGTCGCTGATCCCCGCCATGCAGGGCCGTTACGATGAAGAATGGAATATTGCGGTATTCGGGCTTTTGATCATGCTGTTTTTGATTTTCGAACCCGGTGGCCTGAACGCCATATGGCAAAAGATAAAGGTTGGATTTAAAAACTGGCCTTTTACATACTAACAGCTTTTAAACTCGTCAGAGGTTTCTTTTTTGAAAAAACCCTGGCGCCTAAACAAAGGGAGGAAAATGTATGAGAAACAAAAGTAGATTGGCAGGAATGACGGCATTGGTTTGTATGGCATTTCTTCTCACCACCGGGTTGGCGCCGGCCTCCGGCCGGGGTGTCACAGACGACTCGGTCGAGCTGGGTTTTGTGCTGGTCAAGACCGGCCCGGTGGCGGCTCTCGGCATTCCTCAGGGGAACGCCATGATCGACTACATGAATTACATCAATGAAAAAGGCGGCATTAACGGCCGCAAAATAAAGGTGCTCTGGGAAGATGATGGGTTTCAGGCGCCCAAATCTGTGGCTGCGGTCAAAAAGCTCATCGCCAGGGATAAGGTCCTGACCGTTATGACCACGGGGGGCACCAATCAAACCATCGCCAACATGAAAAACATCAAACGTTACAAGATGGTCAATATCCCCAACGCCATGGCCCTGGAGTTTTTCGATCCTTTGAACCCTTATATTTTTGCTCTTGGAGCACTTTATGAATGGCAATACCAGGTGATCGTGGATTACATCAACGATGACCTCAAGATGAAAGACAAGAGGATCGGCGTGGTCTATACCAAAAAGGAATACGGCAAAAAGGGTCTCGACGCTGTTAAAAAACGGGCTGCCAAGTACAATCTTCCCGTCGTGGCCGAACTGGTGTTGCCCACCGGCGCGGTGGATGCCTCCAGCCAGGTGCTGGCGCTGCAGCACGCGGGCGCCAACATCGTGATCACCTGCGATGTGCTGCCGCCCATCATCTCATTTTTGAAAACTGCTGAAAAATACAACTACTGGCCCCAGGTTTTCGGTTTTAACTGGGCCACGGACGATCTTCTGGTGAAAGCCTGCGGCCCGGCAGCCAAGAACTACATCGGGGCCGGATTTGTGGGAAGCTGGACCGACGACACGCCCGGGATCAAGCTGGTTCGCGAGATCGCCGAAAAATACAACCGCAAACCCAAGCTGACCAGTTTGTATATCGGCGGACTCGGCGTCTCCATGCTTTTTGCTGAAGGTATAAAAAGAGCCGGTAAAGATCTGACCCCCGACACTCTGAAAAATGCCCTGGAAACCCTTCGGGATTTTGATACCGGCGGCATCTTTCCGCCGGTAACCTATACACCCGAAAGCCACGCGCCGGCAAAAAAGATGAAGCTTTTTAAGGCCGATGTGGAAAAGAAGCGTCTGGTGCCTCTGACCGGTTGGCGCAGTCCCAAGGATCTCTGATTTTTTTTCAGGATTCGTAACAGGCGCCTATTTCCCCCGCATCTGTTCCATGACCCGGGTGACGGCGACATAAAGGCTGTGTTCTTTTTTGCAATTCAGGAAAACTCTGGATCCCTCTTCCAGCGTCTCATTGAGGTCTAAATCCATGGCATGACGCAGGAGTTTCTTGGCCAAAAGGATGGCCATTTCGGGCATGGCGGCAATAGCGGAGGACCGAGGGTCATTTTTATTTCTTCCCAAAATTTTCCTTCGGTGGATTGAAGTAACCAAACTTTAACTTTGGAAATTGTTTGCGAATCCTATTTGGGAGAACAGAGGGGCCTTCATTCTTCACTTCATGTCAAGAATGGGCGACCCCTCTGTCTTTTCTTTGGTAACTGTTTTCTCGAATACAGACAAATTATCAATGGCCATCTGCCTTAAATCTCTAATTTACGTCCCTTTATCACTAATACCAATCAATTCTTCATTCAGCCCGTGCCGAAAAATTTCGATCCTGGGATTCTTTTTCAAAGAGGTTACTGATAGATCAGTTATGTTGAATGGAAAGAGTGATCCATGTTGTATTAAGCGTGTGAAAGGCAGATTACTATTGGTTTGGGTATGTAAAACAGCCTCGATTAGCCACGAAATTTCCATATCGCTCTTTGGTCGATACACCTTTCCCTTAACATAAACACCCTTTTGGGCTCCTTGCTTTAAGGCACCTAAATCTAAAAAAGTGCTCAGGTTGTAGCGCACCGATCTATGAACAAAATGCCTGTCGCCATATTTTTCTCTGAGCCGCTGATTTACTTGAACAGCCTGTACCTCACCTTGCAGACGAAGAAGCCTGCCCGTGGCTTCTGCAACGCAGCCAATGAAAGGATAGGATGCGATGCACATCCCCCAGATTAGAAGGAAAGCAGTGTCGGCATTGGGCTTTTTAGAAAATATTTCAAGACCACCGTCCCGCAATCTCTTGCAATAGTCCGGCGGATCAATCCATACACGATTAAGATAAATAAACACTTTGCGGATTGTCTCTTTGCCGGGATTTACTTTGGCAATTTCATTTTTTAAAATCGGTTCGATCTCATCCCTTGTGACTCCGGATGCTGTTAATTGTAAAGTCTCTTTCAGCCAGTCGGCTTTAACTTTCCGATTGAAGCCGATATCCATTTTTTTATTTATCATGCCCGTAACTTGCTCGCTGCTGGCTTATTTCAATGAAAGGGACCATGACTTCATCTATGCTGATTCCACCATGGCAAACAACCGTTTTATCTTTTGGGCTGAAAGATTTTCCCTGTGGCGAAAGCAGACAGTAATAGTCTTTTGGAAGACCCTGATGATCCCAGCAAAGCGTGTCCTGAAGATGCTTATGCCGTTCATCTCGAAGTCTTAAATCCGAGTATATTCTGCAGCGCTCCCCTTTAGTATCGCAGAGAACGCCATCATTAGTAGCTCCGATGCCTTTTGCCTCGATGTTGCCATGATCGGAGGATATGCATATATAAAAATTTTCCGCTATCAGCCTTTCAATAAAAGATTTGATAAATCCCTGTTCAGCCCATGTCTTAACCTGGTTCCACATTCCGACATTTCCGACTTGGACACCATGCATTATTTGATCAACCTTGTAAATGGTACATCCCAATACACGAGTTTGATATGCGAGCACTTTGTCCAGTTTCTCTTGATCGCCTCTATCGCCGTTAACTTTTAAAAAATTGATTTCGTCGGGTCTGAAATTTCTGTCCGACCAGAACTGGCGCCACAAATATTCGTCTCTATCAGTTCTATAGATCGTGTCTGTAAAATAACGGGGAATTTTTCCGGAAAAGGCGGCTTGTCTTGACACCGGCGTAATTGTAGGGATCCAGGCCATCAGAGCGTTGTCATGTATTGATATTTTTTCTACATCCTTCATCAAAATATTTTTAAGCAAAAGCCATTGATCGAGGGCAAGACCGTCTATTAACAAAAAGGCGATTCTGGAAATATCCGGTTCAGTTAATTTGTGTGCAAGATAGCCCGGTATGTGGTGAACCATGACAGGACTTACCGAAGGATAGTTGTATAACCCCTGAAAGTTTTCAACCGCCCATGACTGAAAGCAAATATTCAGCTTGTCTGAGAGTTCATTGAAATCCTCGTTAAAATTTTCCTTTAAATCATGAAAGTTTTGATACCACATGTATCGAAGCTGAGCATAGCGCATCGCAAGTTTAAACCAATCAAAATGGGCTGCAGCATCCGCTCCGGGGATTTCATTTTGAAGGCCCGCTAAAAAATCTTTAAATTGACTTTTAACCTGGCCAGACGTTTTTCCTTTTATCCCCACCTTTATCCAGGGTATCGATGAACCGATTTTGGAATTTCCTTCAATCGGCATCAAGATGCCTTCCTCAAACAGCTTCTCGATATGGCCACGAATGTCGTCATGATCAAAGGGGATGTTTGTTTCGCCCGGGTACTTTAAATCCCTTTTATCAGCAACCCTATTCGCTTTTACCCCGGATTGGCCGGCCGCAAAAATTTGCCACCGTTCTTGTAAAAATTCCCAGAAGGCTGTTCGATCCGGCAAGATATAATTTAACGGCCAGTCCTTAAAGAGGCCTGTTTTTTCTATTGTCAAAAGAAGATGCCGGTCCAGTATCCTCGGTATTTTTAGTTTGTTGTAATGACGCTTAATAAGCATCCGCATCAGATCGCTGTTCTTTTTTATAACTTCCGGTGCAATACCAAAGACATGTTTAAGAATAAATTCGATAGTTAAAGGCTGACCCATTGCCTGATTGGCATATTGATTGTATGCCTTGTAAAGTTGATCAAGACAACTCTTGTTCAGCTTTGAAATGACATCGTAGGACAGATTCTGGAAAATATCTTTTAGATAAAAAGTAAGCTTGCGGGCGTTTTGGAGCAAATCTGCGGGCAGCATATCAAATTCAGCAGTATCCGGTTTAACGATAACAACCAGCTCCTTATCTTCACCCTTATTCCAAGCCTCTCTGAATTCAGATTCGTAAGTGAATCGAAAAGAAACGGAGTCTTCAAAATGGAGCAGTGAAAAACCACGTCGGCTGATTTCCGTAAAAAGACCTTCATCCCGAAAAAGTTCATCGGGATCCGCTACCACCGTCTTTCGGGAGATGCCGTTGACAAAATACTTTAGTATGTCTTCCCGCCAGTCCTTCATGATATTAATTTATCCTTAGAACAATCAATGCAAATAGTTCCGGCGTTACCTGCAGCTTCCTTTTATTTTCAGATCGCCACGCTTCCTCTTCTTTCCTGAGTTGCCTGAGGCGATAGGCCTTAACCTGATCAAGACCGACCTTATTCAGAATCTGTCTGCGCGATTTGAAGCTGTGTTCGGCCTTCTCCTGCTCCAGTTCAAGCTGATTAAGATGTTTTTGTCGCATTTCGTGATAAATGGCGCCGCCCTGTTCGACAGCGAATTGTTTGCATCTCTGATAGATTTGAACCGATTCATTTTCAGAAGTTTCACCGGTTATTTGCCAGTTTCCTGAATTCAAATGATCCCAAACATATTTCGCCGTTGGCTGAAGGTTACGTCCGTCATCATGCACAAAAAGAGGCATTATTCTTTGATGCTGGCTATCCATGGTATTCATTCGAATCTGCCACAATGACCAGTAGCCCTGAATAGTTTCAGGAATATCTTTTGCTTCAACCTTTAAAATTGGCCGGCCGGCAGAAAATCGGCGCCATTTTGACAGCATTTCCCGGATTCGAGGGTTCTCAAGGCACAAAATTTCGACACCATCAGGTGCCTGATGTGAATTACCAGGGAAAACTACTAACTGAGGCTCATTTTCATTTGACCATTTTATTTCAAAGCACTCATCCTTTTGTTTCATAGAGCCGCCAAAGGCATCCAGATAATTTATTGTCATGCATTCTATCCAGTCGGCCAATGGGTAATGGCGAACTTGCTGGGCATCATCCGGCTTAAGGTCAAGGTTATCACGGAAAAGAGTGTTTTTGTTTTTCGCCTGATCAGCTTCTTCTCTAATTGTATTAATCAGTCGCTGTGCTTCGGCGTCAAGCGATTCCGGATTTCTCAACGTTTCAATATAAAGATTTTCAAAAAGATGATCGGTTTCTGCAGAATCCAGAACATCGCTGGTTTTATCGACACCGAACTCATCCAAGATAGTTGCAAGTTTTTCTTCCAAAACCTCACGCACCCGATATTCGATGGTATCTTCGATGATAAAATTGATTGCCCGTACGATTTTTTCCTGGCCGATTCGATCTACACGTCCGATACGCTGCTCCAACCGCATGGGGTTCCAGGGGATATCGTAATTGATGACAACATGGCAGAACTGAAGATTCAAGCCCTCGCCGCCGGCATCGGTGGATATGAGTATTCGAACGTCTCTGGAAAAAAGCGTCTGTACTCGTTTCCGTTGATCCATATCCATGCTGCCATTCAGGCAGACAACGGAAAACCCGCGGGCTGTCAAAAATTCAGCCAGCATCTCTTGGGTCGGCACAAATTCAGTGAAAATGAGTAGTTTCAGCTCAAGCTCTGCTTCTTCTTTCTGTAGTTTGTAGATCCATTCCAATAAGATTTCAGCCTTGGCATCCGGTCCGCGAGCTTCCACCTGTTTGGCGGCATCAAGCAATAGCTTAACCTCGGCCCTCTCATTTTTCTGAGCTTTTAAACGGACACCTAAAACAGATTCGAGCTGCTCCTGTCCGTCTGAGTCGGCCCACTCATTTTCAAAAATCGACGGGAAAAGACTCATCTGTTCCTGCGGTTGGTGCAAAACTTCCAACCGGCGTTCAAGTGTCGTCGAAATTGCCCGGGTGCTGGAAGTAACCAGTCGCTGCATCAGAATCATTAAGAAACCGATATACCCTTTTTTTTCTTTAATGGCCTGGTTATAGCCTTTTCGAACATATTCTGTTACAGCATCATACAGCCGGCGCTGCATCAGGTGGACAGGTTTCCACGGAATTCCTATCAGCTTGGTAACTCGGGGTTTGAACAAGGCTTTACCGTCCGCATCGATCGCCTGGCGCTTTTCCGTTCGAATTACATAAGGAAGTATCCGTTCCCGGGTAATGCTAGAAGGATCGGGGAAAGCCGTCTTGTCTATCAGAGTCAGCAATCGATGAAAAGCGTCGGATTTGCCTTGATGGGGGGTGGCCGAAAGCAGCAACAGGTAAGGCGCAGCCTCTGCAAGTCCTTTGCCGAGCTGATGACGGGCAACCTGATCCGAACTGCCTCCCAGCCGGTGGGATTCATCCACAATGATCAAATCCCAGCCGGCACTGATCAGGTCCTGGAATCGGTCTTTATTAAATTGTGCAAGCTTTTCATCGGTCCATCCCTTTCGGGATTCAACCGGTTTGACCGAATCCAGAGAACATATAATCTGGTCGGATGTCGTCCAAATATTGTCTTTTCCGGCAATACGACGGTAGGATGTGAAATCGGCGGGTGCATAATAGCGGAACTCTTCGTCGAAATGGGTCTTCATTTCGGCAATCCACTGCATGATTAACCCTTTTGGTGATACCACCAGGATTCTTTTAACCAACCCCCGCAGCTTCATTTCTCTCATGATCAGACCGGCTTCAATGGTTTTGCCCAGCCCGACTTCATCCGCCAGTAAAAAACGGACCCGGTCTCTTGAAATGGCCTTTCGCAAGGCCTTGATTTGGTGGGGAAGAGGGATGACGGTGGAATCAATCGGCGCCAGCAGGACATCTTCGGTCAACAGATTAGCCAATTTGGCCGCCATCAGCAGAAATTTGATGTAAGAAAGCTCAGTTTGATCTTCTTTCCCTTGAAAGTCAATTGATCCGCCGGCGGCTATATCAGAAGATGGCACTAAAACCACTGTGTCATGGCCTGGAAGCCAAATCCGGTAATTCAAAGCGCCCCAAAGCTCGATTCTTTCAATAACTCTTACCTGCTCTCGATAGGACTTTGACCAGGCCCAGGGGGTTTGCGACATTTTTAATTCTGTTTTTTCCATTTCATCGAATGGTGCTAAATCTCCAGGCCTGAGCGGGTCACTGCTGAGTCATATATCATCTGAAGCTGATCGTCTCCATTGACGACATTTTCCGGTATATAATGGGCGACCGCAATGATGGTCTGGTAATCTTTAAATTGGTAACATTGCTTGAAACCCACCCTGACCGCCTCGGTCCGCACAAGCTTAAGGCGCTTGCCTCTTGGAACTTTTGGCGGCGGTGATTCCATACCGGGAAGCATTTCCTGGCCACTTTGCATACGCCTTTTAATTGCCTCAACATCATATCCCGGCGGTAAGTAGATCCAGAACTCCTCAAGCAGCCTCTTTTCCCTGAGTTTTTCAACATCTGCGTTTTTACGAGGATCGGGCACATACCAGCGGTCCTTGGCCTTAGAGCGCAGCAAGGGACTATCGGCCGGAAGTTTACGCAGCTCTTTAAAGTTGGTTGACAAGTAGCTATGGATCTGGGGCGGCACATTTTCCTGTCCGTCGTAGCAAAGGAAATATTGGTCTAATAATGACCGAAGCTCTGGCCGCGTTTCCCATTTTTTCCAGGCCTCATTAAGTTTTTCGAAAAACTCAGGCTGTATTTCTTGATACTTGGATGGTTTATTTTTTAAGAAACTACGAAGCCAGTCTGCAGCACTGCGTTCATCTTCCACCCAAATGGCCCTCTGGCCCAATCCTTCCATTTTTATACGCTTTTTATCATACTCAGCGGCCTGATCTGGAAGGAAATACATGCCGTCTCGTTCAGGGAATTTGTCTGCCAGACCGGCTTGAAATTCAGGCGATGACAACGGAACTGGTATGCTATGGCGAACGTAAACGGCCACAGTACGGTCATACAAAATGCGGGGATCACGTTCGGTAATGAATTCGAGTTGCCCCCCCTTGGGTTTGACAACAGGCAAGTTATTTAAATGTGTTTTTATACAATCCCAGACACCTTCTTCTGTTTCGGCCTTTTTCAAAAAACGTTTTTCAAGACCACCATTAGATTTATAGGCCATCACTTTCAAGGTGGCACTTTAAGCAATCGAAAGTGACTGATAAAATTATAAATATTATGGCTGGACATTTCACGTTCTAAAAGTTATATTAGGCCAGATCAATATAACTTTAGGAGGTGAAAAAATG
>JAJRVC010000325.1 GCA_024277475.1 Deltaproteobacteria bacterium | reverse complement strand
TTTCCAATTCAGAAATGAGCAATTTTTTCTCTGAGCAAGGCCGCACAAGGGTTTACGTTGAGACGTACTTTTCGTACTTCGCAGACGTAAACCCGCGGAGAACGCCGCTCAGAGGAAAAAGGGCCATTTATGGATGGAAAATAGCTAACCTTTTGTCCGTCGTCTAACTCTTCGCACACGCGGAGGTCACCTACTCAAGGGAGGAAGCCATGCGCTTCCTCCCTTTCTTTTGTGTGATTTAGTGGCGTTAGCAGCCATCGATCAGCCGGGTTGGGACAAAACCAAAAGAAACGAAAATTAAAAATATTTTGGTGTCAGGTCAGCTCAGTGTGGAAACTGATTCAGATCCTGATTGTCGGATTGTGGCTTTGCTCTTGCCAATTTGTTTAAAAGCTCTTAATATGAAATTGATATTTTCTTTTTGCCCATCGGGAGACAGCGATGGGCAAAAAGCCTGTACCTCGATTGAACAATTTTCCGCTGATTGAGGCCATCACTTACTCATTTTTCAAGGAGGAAACGAAATGAAACGGTATTTCTATTTCATGTCATTGTTGTGGATCGTAATTTTGGTTGTCGGCCTGGGGTTTGTTGGACCGGTTTCAGCTGAAATCGAGTGGAAAATTAGAAAACAGGTTCCACTGACATCGGCACCGTTGGATAATGCCGTTTCACCGGATGGACAATTTCTCTATCTTCTCTCAACAGGGAAAATTTTAGTGTATTCATTTGCCCGCAACAAAACAATCGACACCATTCCCTTAGACAGCGGATATGACAACATCGCGGTCTCCCCCAGGGGAAACAGTCTGATTGTAACGAGCAGTGCCGGTAAATCCCTGAAGATTATCGATTTGGAATTTATTTACAATATTGATGTTTCAGGCCTGCCGGTGAAGGGGCCGCCAGATGCACCGGTCACAATTGCAGTTTTTAGTGATTATCAGTGACCGTACTGTGCGCGGCTCGATCCGCTCCTCCAGCAGGTGCTGGAAAAAAATCCGGATAAAGTAAAACTTGTTATCAAACACTTTCCACTCTCCTCCATCCACAAGTTTGCCCGCAGGGCGGCAGCAATTGCGCTGGCAGCCGGCAGGCAAGGAAAATTTTGGGAGTGTCATGAGAAAATATTTGAAAACTACAAGACTATCAATGAAGAAAAAATTCAGGAGATTGCCAAAGAGATTGGACTTGATCTGGAGAAATTGAATAAAGATGCGCAGGACCCTGCGATACAAAAATTGATTACGCGAGATATAAGCAACGGGATACAGTCCGGTGTGCGCGGGACACCCGCGATTTTCATAAACGGCAAGCGCTTAAAAAATCGCAGCCTCGCGGGTTTTCAGCAGGCGATCGAGGCTGAGTTGAGGAAGAGGTAACCCCCATATTGCATAAATAACATGGCAAAGAATAGCTAATGATCTGTAATTATGCACGATATAATAGTGACAGCACCATCTTGTGGATGTCCCCCCTGGTGAATTCAAAAGATGGGGTCGATTCTGCCATGTTGTTTACCCTGCGGGAAAGCCGGAGGACTCCAGATCCTGTGTTGTCAAGGATTCGAGGTAAACGACTACAACTTCACCCTTGACGCCTTGGCTCTGAAGCCCTCCGGCTTTTGCAACAAGGGGTAAGTTTACAAGAGTTTTAGTCACGAAATCCACGGAGGGTTTAATTCCCCGCGGCTTGCCGCGGGGTGGCTCAATAAAAAATTTATTAGGATACCTCCCTGCTCACCTGCTCACGTTATCTAAACAGCGAGAAAAATATGATAAATAAGAAAAGAGCGTTTCTTTAGACCATGCCGGGTTTCATAAATTGCCTTGTCTGCTAGTATTGAAGCTCTTGCAAGCCGCTTCGGTGAAGTGAGCTTGAGTTCTTTCCCCCTGCTTTTAATATAGCCGGCTACTCCAGAGCGGGCTTTGTTAATATTTCCGTCATATACATATCCGAGCATTGCACCAGTCTTCATAAAGGGTGCATACTGGCCGGATACAAATCGCATCATACCCTCATTGACATAATCATCGTTTCCGGCATCCATTCTGCCGCTGGTCGATCGGACTCTCAATCGTTTTGCTTCTATCGCAAAATATACTTCGGAACCGAATTCACAGGATACCAGTATATCGATATAACCTTCGGGTGTGTCTTTATCAGGATCAGATGACAGTATTTCTTGTTGCGGATGAATGCTTAGCGGGCCGTCTCGAAAAATTTGAATCTGGTTCAATTTTATGCAAAGCCGCCTGGTCAACCGATTTTCAATTTCGGTAGGTGATTTTTTCCGAAGGGTCTCACCGGCCTGAAAAATGCTGATCAGGATGATTGGGATATGCTTTTGGGGGAAAAGAACTTCAAATGCCCTTGCCTTACCGGCCATTAGAAGTCCTCTTGGGCAAGGGCGATCTCGCCATAAATCCTTGCTGCATCGTTAAGTGCGGCAGTGCGCGTCCAATTCAAAAGAACGTTGGGACGGACAATATGAATCTGTCGGCCTTGAAAAAAGAGTATATCCCGCTCGTAGAGAAGGGTTCCTTTCTCTATTGAAGCATGACTATGGAAACGCTTCAAATTTTTTGCCAGCTTCCGTGAGATCGACTTTTGCTGGAATTCAGCCTCGGTGCTTGCAAGTTTGACGGTAATCATTGCCAGGCCCGTTTGCTCGTCGGTACCTCCTTCCGCACGGACGTAATAGCTTGAATCTTCGGCTTCGGCCCAGGTATTCAAGGTGTTAGTCAGTGTATTTGCATACGCTCCTAGAGCCTGGCTCGCGTATGGTTCTATCTTCGTTTTCTCTAACGGATCGAGGGTCACGGTTTTCGCTGAATTCCAGGTCGTCGGGGTAGAGCTGGGCTCGAAAACCTGACTTGTGTCTTCAACCAGAATGATTTCCTGTTCGGTCAGACCGAAATAACGGTAAATCAATGGTTCAAGCTCACTTTGCAGCGTATCGATTTGCTTTTTCCGTTCTTTTTGCCATGGTTTGCTGATGTCTACATCATCTTTATTAAACATAGCATAGCGTTTAGCATCTGCTTTCAAGTTGTTGTGAGTATCTTGCAACCGAGTGCGGAGTTTGCCGAATTGTTGGGATACCTGCTTTACAATTTTCCCAGCTTCAGGTGAAACGAATTCATGGCCCGGCAGTGGAAAGGGTACTCGCAGCAATTCGTTGAGGTGAACTTTGTCCCTTTCGCTGCCCCAGTTCGCCGAAGTATGAAAAAGGAAATATCTTGCCAATTTTGATCGCAAATAGGCTGTAAAGAACATCAGCAGATCACTATCCTCATATGGACCGGCGATAGATTGTAAAGAGTCTTGAAAAAGCACATCAAAGTTACAATAGGCAACCTTACCGAAGCCCTGGCTAACGAGGACCAGGGGCGCTTTATATATCCGCTTATCGCGGGTACGATGCAAACTTGGAAATCGGTCACCTATTTCTTCGCAATCCTCAATATACACCTGTATACATTTTGATGCCCAAAATGAAGCTTTGGCGTTGATGAAAATTTCAGTTTTTTTCCACCACGGTTGTTTAGGATCTTTGCTCTTCCCCGATGTATTTGGCTGAAATCCCTGTCCCTTTATCCATCGTTTGCCCTCCTTCGGGGCACCGGCCAAATCCGAAAGCGGTGGTAAAGATTGAAGCAAATCAAGTAGTTTCTGATCCCGCTGGGTTCCCCATAGCCGCCGCTTCCAAACAACAGGAGCAGTTTCGGATTGGGTTGCCGAAAGAATATCAGCCAATGGCAACCACACCCGTGACGAAGGATTGATGGTTACGACACCCTGCCGGAGTCCGTCGCGATTGAATTTGGGTGCTGTATACTCAATCATGTGTTGAGCCGGTTGCGGGGGTATATTTTTAAAGCGCGCAATGAATGCAGGGGTTTTAGCGTTCTGGAACAACAAATGACGATAATCCGCCAACTGCATAACTCGTTCTAAAGTCACCTCTATAAGCCATTTAGATTGGAAAGCATCCGTCTGGTTTTGAAGGATTTTAACGGGCAGCAATAGACAGCCAGTCCCTTCTTCCTTGAGTAAAAGTGGTGCCTTTTGCATATATTTCTGTGCAGATAACTTGCTTTGGCGGCCCTCCCATGGAGGATTTCCAATAATACAACTGAATGTTTGGCCGTAAAGTGTCTGTTCGGCAAGAAAATCGGCCTTGAGGATGACCGGGATATCCGCAGCCGGCCGGTCGGGGATATCTCCGTAATCCAGGAGTTTCGGCAATGGCCGGCCGGTTCTTTCCGTATGTTTTTGGAGGTCAGGCGGATCGAAAAAATCGAGGTAGGCTAAATAAAGACTGAAACAGGCAATCCGACAGGCTGTTTCCTCAATATCCACCCCGCGAATTTGACGGGCGAGGATGTCTTGGAGCGCTTTGGCCTTTGTGACGTAAGTAACGCATCCAGCCTGCGAGTGAATCCAACGGTTCGCCAAACGATTGAAAAGGATGACCAGAAAAATGCCGGATCCGCAAGCCGGGTCCAGGAAAGACCCGTCCAGGATATTCGGTTCGCCCCGGACCGCCGTATCCACGACCATTTCCGCTAAAAATCGCGGTGTGTAAAAAGCGCCCCTGCCCCGTTGCTTTTCCGGGTCCTCCATCGTTAGAAAATCCTCATAAATGGCGCTGATCGTCTCAACGGGAATCATTTTAAAATTATAAGGCCAGAAACCCAAATAGCGCTGTCCACTTTCCACCTTATGGCCGCCGAGGAAAAGAATCAGTTTGTTTAGATGGAGGGGCTTGATGAGACTACGTTCAGCATTGAGATCCTGATCAAACATGTTACCATTGAATCGGTTCTTAAGGTCGTTGAACAGCCCGTAAAGGTATTGTAACCGGGAGGCGTCGGAGTTGCAACTATCCAATAATTCAGCCAGCAGCATTGCTGCGCTTTGTCCCGGGGCCGGCGCACCGATGGAGATAATCCCCCGATCAAGCAAATAGCAGAGGAAAAGCACGCGGCCGATAAATGCATGGGCCTCTTTGGTATTGAGCCCTTCATCGCCCAGTATTAAGGCATTGCGCAAAGCCCGCAGATTATCCAAAAGCCATGAGTCCACGGTTTGATCCGGATCGAAACAAGACCTTTTTTTCTCGTAATAGTGGCCGGTGGCCAGATCATGGAACAGTGTCTGGATTCGTTGTGCGTAGTCGGCGAGGGACAGCTTTTCAATTAGGGCGTTTTCCTCTTTATCTTCAATCGTTTGTTCATTTTGTGGCGTTGTCAGACCGGAGTAAAGGTAAACCGATGTCGGATCGGCCAAAACAAGGATATTCGCCACACCTTGATTCCAGAAAAGCTTTTGCAGACGGATGCGTTCACGGATAGAGAACGGGCGGCTATGCTCTTTCAGATACAAGACGGGGCGAGTATCCAGACAGAGAACGCCGTGGATCTTGATTTCTGTCCAAGCGCGCTCAACGACCGATACATATCCCAATAGGTTGATATCGCTTCGAACCGATTCAAGGGAGTTGTAGAACACCATTCCGGCTGGTGGCGAAGCGTGTGCCTGCATAAGGTCTGATTTTTTTATAGCGGTTGCCATATCGTCACGATATCCGTCTTAATATTGCCTTGGCTACGCCCTGTATTACCAGTTCATTGACAGGAACCCAATCGTGGTGATTGGGGTTTTCAGCTTTTAAGAAAAAGTGTCCCTTCTGCTTGGCAAGGGTTTTCAGCGTGTTTTCGCCATCTATTAAAGCCACAACAACATCATTTTCTCGAGGGATGGCCTCCGCATCCGCCACTACCCAATCCCCTTCACAGATACCGCGCTCTTGCATGGAGTCGCCCTTAACTTGTAGTGCAAATAATCGGTGATGCGTAACACCGTCAAGTATCGACGGATCGACGGCAAGGGTCCCATTACGATGTCCGTCTCTTAGTTCCGGATATCCGGCCGGAATATCCCCTAAGATCGGTACAGCAATAGCTTGCGGAGCCGATAGTAGCGCGGAAGTCAGCAATTCTATGCCGCGGGACCGTCCGCTATGACGTCGCAGATACCCTTTTTTTTCCAAAGCACATACATGATCCGTCGCTGCTTTCGTACTCTTAAAACCAAAATTGTCGGCGATTTCCCTGTATGTAGGCACAATTTTTTCTTTGCGCCGGAATTCATGTAGAAAATCAAGGACTTCTGTTTGTCTGGGTGTTAGATTGCCTGTACTAAACATTTGTATAGTACATTGTCAGAAAAAAAAATTGCTGTCAATACTAATTTTTGCGACGGAATTAAAATTTTAGGCCAATCATGGTCCGCTTGCGGCGGATTTGCCTGAGGCTGGATTCTTCCAATTGGGCGAAGTCCCTATCTTGTATTCCTATTGATCACGGCAGCCAGCCGCTTTGCACCTTCTACTAATTCATGCTCTTCATAATAGGCGAAACTGAGACGTATATAATTTTTTAAATCCCGTCCGGGAGAAAATAATGAACCGGGTGCAAAACCTACCTCATGTTTGTAAGCTTCAGGCAGTAATTTTTCGGCATCAATACTCTGCGGCAGCTGCAACCATGTAAAAAAGCCGCCGTCGGATTCGACAAAGGCAACGGAATCTGGAAGATGTTTTCTCAATGCCGAGTTTAAAGTGTTCTTCCGCTGCAAATATACTTTTTTCAGATGAGACAGCTGTTTTTTCTGCAAACCGAGTTCAATGGCACTCTGGATGACCGCCGATGTAAAAGGATTCAAGCCGCCGCCGCTGTATATCAGCCCGGTTGTCGTCAGGCGTTTCATCAAGTCAGGATGGGTCTGGATCCAGCCCAAACGTAAACCCGGCGCCAGTATTTTAGAAAATGATCCCAGTGAAAGGACGGTTGCCGTTTCGATGTATTTCGCCAGGGGAGCTGGCGGCGTACCCGTATAAGCCAGTGATTGATAGACCTCATCGGCAACAATCAGGAAATTGTACTCTTGACTCAATTGAACCAATTTTTTTCTGCGGGCGGCGGAAAGATTGCAGCCGGTAGGATTTTGAAAGGTTGGAATGGTATAAAAAAACACCGGCGTGTTATGGGCCAGTTCTTCTTCAAGCGCCTCGATGATCAGACCGTCTTCATCCATGGGCAGTCCCACGACATTGAGGCGGTGATCGGCAAAGATTCCCAGAACTAGCGAATAGGTCGGTTCCTCAACAAAAATAGTGTCGCCCGGTCGAGTAAACAGTCTGCAGATGAAGTCCAGTCCCTGGGAAGCTCCGTTGGTGGTAAAAAGATGATCGGGATTCACCCTGAATTTGTACTCTTCACTGAGAAACCCGGCCAGTGCATTATGGAAGTACCAGTTTCCCCGCTCTGCGCCGTAAGCTAGTATATAAGGATTATCCCGCGTGAGGCAATGCTGGGCGGCTTGTGCCAGCAATGCCAGCGGCAGTAATGACACCCCGGGCTGGCCGATGCTCAAATCGATCCTGCCGGGAGGGATGTCAAAGTTCGAAGTGACTATTTTATTTTTGTCTATATTCATATTCTTGAGCCATATCGGTAATTAAGCGGTTAGCATTTGATTTAACAATAACGTAAACTGAGCGGTTCCAGCTTCCAGGTTCAAAGGTTACCTTAACTCAATGGGGGTTACAACCGATGGATACTGGTTCCGATATAGATCAAAATCTGGAACCCACGTCTTGCGCTTTCCTGACAACCTCATCGATTTGATCTTGCGTTTCTGCCGTCAGCAGCGGTTCCGGATCTGCGGCCAGCATTTCAAGGGTTTTTCTTTCAGCAACTTTAAAAATATCTTGGGCGCCGTCTTTTTCCCATAAATCCCAATTTCTGCGTTCCAACAACCCGGGCAGCCACAATTCCCGGCGAAAGTGCTGGAAGGTATGATCCTGACTGAGAAATGTGCCGCCGGGACCGACGGCTTTCATGGTTTCCATAGCAAGTGTATCTTCATCCACAACGAGCTCTGAGGCCATGCGGCGAATAGCTGCCATACAGTCATTGCAGAAGGCCAGGTCCGGGAAATCTACCACGAGATCCATATCCAGCTGCATGCCGTCCATCAAATCCGCCATCAAACCGGTCAACGTTCCGATCATTCCGGTTTCAAATCCCGCCTGGGCGTCCAATACCTTGGAGTCCCTGAGCATCGAAGGCATCCGGACAGGCAGATCCAGCGATTGACCCATCTGAGCCAGGGCGACTTTAAGAATGCCGAATTCCGGGCAGGCCATTGAAATATTCCCGCTTTTCATATCCATGCCGCGCGCAAAGCTGGTGTAAATTATGGGAGCCCCGGGATTTACCAGCTGGGAGACAACCATACCGGCCAGAATCTCGGCATGCGCCTGGGCAATGGTGCCGGCAATCGTCACCGGTGAAGAGGTCCCCAGTATCGGACCTGAGCTCAGCATCACCGGAATTTTCCAGCGGCTCATTTCCATGAGGGCTTCCAGGGATTCCGCATCGATTGCGAAAGGCGGCAGGGTCAATACCCACCCGGAGATGAACGGTCGCTTGCGAAACAGGTCTTCATCACCGATTGCAAGCGTCCCCATTTTAGCGGCGTCTTGAACACAGCGGGCTCCCAGCATGCCACCGGTAATATGCTTGGTCGTGTTTTTGATGGTCGTGGCCCATGTGTACCAGTCGTTAAAATTACCGGGAACTTCCTGGGGGGTCACCAGACCACCGTTGACATGGATGTTTTCCAGTTGGTCGGCAATACGCGTCAAAGCCGCCAGGTCCTCATCGGTTGCCGGCCGCTTCTGTCGGGTGTGCGGATCGATGACGTTCACCGCCATGGTCATGCAGGCCAGGGCCGGATCATGTTTTTCAAAGGTGACGTCATGTTTCGGGTCACGACCGTAAAGGGTCACATCCTTGCGCTTCGGTACCGATTCAATGGCGGCCTCGACCAATCGCTTCGGAATCCGAACCACATTTCCAGCCCCGATTTCAGCCCCGTTTTGCGACATCAGATCGAGCGCCTCCTCGTGGGGGAGACGCATGCCGATCTCTTTTAAAACTTGCAAGGATCGCTCGTGAAGGAGTTTTACTTCTTGATCGGATAAAAATTGAATAACCGGTTTCATTATCTACACCATTTTGGGGCAGAGTCATAGTTTGATGTGGCCGCAAAAAGGCACAAAAAACACAAAAATAAAATTTCACACTTTATAATTTCAATAAGTTATAAGATCAAAATTCGAGAATTTTGACTTTCTACGAGATTGTCATAGTTTATAACTATCCCCTAATTTTTGTACCAGGCAGTTTTAATGGAATTTGGATTTTATTGAAAGCTAATGCTGCACCACCGGCTCACAGGTTTCTGATTCGGATACGACCCTGATCTCAATGGCTCCTTCAGCCGGACACACCGAGTAACAGCCACCGCAGCCGACACAGTTTTCGGTATTGACCCGGGTATGTTTTTCGCCATCCTGCATGGCGTCGGAAAAACAAGCTTTCAGGCACATTTTACAGTTGATGCAGTTTTCCTCAATGACCCGTGCTTTTTCAGCGGGCATATCGCAGTAAGCCATGGCGGCATCCGATGTAATTCCGAGCATTTCA
>JAJRVC010000324.1 GCA_024277475.1 Deltaproteobacteria bacterium | reverse complement strand
GGGTTTACGTCTGCGAAGTACGAAAAGTACGTCTCAACGTAAACCCTTGTGCGGCCTTGCTCAGAGAAAAAATTGCTCATTTCTGAATTGGAAACTTACGCCAGTGCCCATGGATAAAAAAAGCTTCGTGGATGGGCACTAACTAAATAGCGGGTCTGCAATAATCGTGCACAATTGCTTCTTTTTTTGTGAAATGTATTAAATTGATGTGATAACAGGCAGTTGAATTTTAGAAATAATCGATATCGTTGATTATTGTGGAAAAAACAGCTAAATAATAGGTAATTAATTCCACAATTAAATGGTTTTCATTGACTTGAGGATGAGGATTTTAACAGGTTATCCAAAAGCCTGACACTACTAGGTGATGAAGCGTGTCCGAGGGAGGGGATCTTTTTAAAGAAGATAGAGACTAATGCATGGGTTTAATTATACCGTCTTCCATTTCATAGCTGGTGTCAAAGACGTCGAGAGCCCGTTGATCGTGAGTGACGATAATGACCGCTGTTCCATGTTTATGGGCAAGGTCCCGGAATAGTTCCATAACTTTGCGACCCAGATGACTGTCCAATGCGGCGGTGGGTTCATCGGCAAGTATTACGGCCGGACGATTGGCCAGTGCCCGGCTGATAGCAATACGTTGTTGTTGTCCTCCCGAGAGCATTGCAGGAAAATTATCGGCACGTTCCCCCATGCCTAATTCATCCAGCAATTTCATGGCCTGTTTGCGAGCGGCTCGTGGCTTATAGCCATTAATCTCCAGGGCAATCTGGACATTTTCTCTGGCTGACAAAAAAGGTATTAGGTTGGATTTTTGAAACACGAAGCCAAGATGCTTTCTCCTGAAGATTTTTAAATTGACCATCGGTTGCGGGCCGATTAAAACCAGTTGGTCATTGATGGTAATATGCCCTGATGTCGGATGATTGATTAATCCGATGGCGGTAAGGAAGGTTGATTTGCCGGCACCACTGGGTCCGAGCAATGCAACTATTTCACCACGGGCCACATTCATGGAGGCATCCCGCATGGCCACCACCTCGGTATTGCCGCTGCCATAGGTCTTTATTAATCCTTCTGCTTTAATTGCAAATGTATCCATCACGACTCAACCCCCATGTTGCATAAACAACATGGCAAAAAATAGTTAATGGTTTGTTATTATGGCCGATATCATAGTCCAAACAACCCTTTCCGGATATCCCCCTTGGTGAATTCATCCGACTTCGCTCTTCGAGCTACGCCGGGACAAGAAGGATGAGGTCTATTTTGCCATGTTGTTTACCCTTCGGGAAAGCCGGAGGACTCTATATCCTATGTTGTCAAGGATTCGAGGTAAACGGCTACAACTTCACCCTTGACGCCTTGTCTTAACGAAGTGGTGATCCCGTCGTCGGGGGCTCTGAAGTCCTCCGGTTTTTGGGTCAGTTCAAAGCTTCATTGGGAGCAATCTTCATAGCCTTCCAGATGCCGAGAAAGCTGGAAACCACGGAAATAGCAACTACGATGAGTGCCAGTTGAACCAGATCATCATTTGACAGGATAACCCGCCGGGGAAAGCGCGGAAATATCTTTTGCCCCAAAAAGAAAGCAATGCCAAAGCCCAGCATGCCCAGCACAATGGCCTGTTGCAAGATGAGTTTCAGAACAATCCAATTCGAAGCACCGATCAGCTTCAGCAGGGCAATACTGTGCAGCTTGTCCAGAGTCAGGGTGTATAGAATTAAAGCCATGATGATGGCGGAAATGATCGTCAGCAATACCCTGAAAAGGCCAATCTGCTTACGAACTTTTTCAACCGAGCCCTTTAGCAGCAATTGCCTTTCTCCTTCACGGGTAAAGACGGAGACATCATTCCAGCCGGCAATAACACTTGAGATCCGTTCCGGACTTGCTCCGGGGGCGATGCTTAGTATCACCGCGCTTACCCGGGGGCTTTCCAGTGCAGGCAACTGCTGGGATTCTTGATAGGCATATTCAATTAGGCCGGGTTGTTTCAAGCCCTGGTCGCTTTTTCTAATCCTGGCACCGCGGGATGCCCTTTCAAGGCGGATTGCTTCAGCAGGGGTATCAAACTGAATGCTCAGGGCATCATTGACCGTGAAAAAACCAATTCCATCACCTCCCGAACTGATCATATTTGAGGTAATGCCCACCACCGTATAGCTGTCCTTGCCGAGCTTGATTTTCGCACCCAGAGGCATTCCCAGTGATCTGTCGGCAACCATTTCATAATGGTTTTGATTCAATATTCTTCCCGCCGAAAGCGGCAACCACTCGCCCTTGTCTACAGGCCAATCCAGGCCGACCACAGTCATTCGCAGCCGTTTATCCTTATACTTGCGTTGAATGGTGTGTTGCACAAATTTTCGGGCACTCACAACTCCCGGTATAGCAAGCGTTCTGTAATCGATGTTTTGAGGAATACGTGAAATTTCTGCAAACGGGCCCCTTGTATTATACTGCACGACCCAGATGTCCGCTCCGATTTTGTCGATAAGCAGGGTGGCATCTTCAATAATTCCTCTGTATATCCCCCCCATTCCCATGACAACCATCAGTAGCATTCCAATGCCGATGGCAGTCAGGGTAAAGCGTCCCAGATTATGTTTAATATCTTTAACCGCAAGATTCACTGAATGGATATCCTCGTGTGATCGGTTAACTTGTCTTTCGCATTTATCGGATTAACGATACGGTTACCTTCATCCAGCCCCTTGACAATTTCAACGAGGCTGCCGTGATGCAAGCCCAGTTGCACCGGATGCCACGCCGCCGTGCCTTCATTGTTGGTAAAAACGCCGGCTTGATTGCCCCGCCATTTTATAAATTTAGCCGGAATGATAAGGGCATTGTTTCTTTTTGCGGTTTCAATATAGACTTCGGCGCGTTGTCCTATGGCCCAATTGGCGGGTAGTTCGCCGGCATGAACATCCGCAATAAACTCACGTGTTTCTTTGTCGACTTCAACGGCTATGCGTGCAACATGGCCCGGATAGGGATGTTCGGGCTGGGAACGAAAAATAACCCGGGCAGATTGCCCCAATTTTATTTTGGCCCTCTCTGTCTCACCGATCCATGCACGAATCCAGAGAATCTCAGTTGATATGAGTGATAGAATTTCACTTCCCGGAACGACCACATTTCCGGGGTCGCGCTCCCTGTAAAGAATTATGCCATTAAAGGGGGCCTGAATTTGGCTGTCCTCCAACTGGCTTTTGCGAAAGGCAAGCGTCCTATCTGCTTCGGCAACTTTTTTGCGGGATTCGGTAATCTCTGCTTGAGCTCGTTTAACCCCCGCCTTTGCAACCGCCAGACCCTCAACAGCTTTTTCGAATTCAGCCTGGGAAGTTGCGTTTTGTGGCAGCAGGGTTTTATGGCGGGCATAGTTTTTTTTCGCCATGTCTAAAACGGCAGCTGCAAACTCCAGGTCAGTTTTGGCCCGGTCAACCCCGGATCGGGCGGTCTCAATGCCGGCCTGTGCAATTTTCACCTGCTGCCTAAGTTGGTCATCGTCGAGTTTCACCAGCAATTGACCGGCAACCACTTTATCACCCTGATCGACCAGCACTTCCTCGATACGACCTGAAATCTTCGAGCTAATGATTGCTTTTATTTTGGCATCCAAGGTGCCGGTACCCATAACTTCCCCCACGATTTGGCCGCGTTGGACCTGATAGGTCGCCACAGGAACAGGCGTAAATTTAGCCCAATAAATGGCGGCGGCAAGTATCGCAACGAGGATAAAAACCTTGATGCCCTTTTTTATCCATTTCCAGGTTGTTTTAAAGTTTATTGTCACCAGCGTTTCGCCTTTCTGAATTAAAAAATATCAGTTTTAGAAGAATTTTGCTCTATTTTGAATGTACGGTCTTTGACGTAGGTCAAGATTTGAAAATTTTAAAAAAAATATCAGTGTTGTTATGTTTGGGCCGTGGTATGTCCGTCGAGAAAACGCTAGCGTTGCAACTATGGGGAAAAGACTGTCCGAATGCCCGGCAGCCTGTGATGAAACGCGTCCGAAGGAGGGGGATCTTTTTTGAGAAAATAGAGTTACCGTGCAAAAAGCTTTCGGGCGTTTTTATACAGCCATTTTTCTTTGACTGCCTGCTTTAGCGGCAATTCCAGGACCTGGTCGGCCAGTTGCCGGATGCTCATGCCCATAAAAAGCCAGGTGGATCCAAACAGTACCCGGTCCTGGAGCACCGAGTTGCCGAAATGCAGCAGGGATTCCCAGCCGGCCCCCGGTTTTGTAAAATATTTCGGCAGGTAGGAAGCGATGTCGACATAAATATTGGGGTTGCGCCAGGCCACGGCCATCATTTCAGCCACCCAGGGCCACCCGCCGTGACCGGCAATGATTTTCAGTTCTGGAAAATCCTGGGCCACGATGTCCAGGTAAACCGGCCGCTCGACTTCCATAGTGTTCGTGGAGTAGTTGATGGACAGGTGAAACCATACCGGGATGTCCAGCTCTACACAGGCGGCGTATAAGGGATACATCTTCGCGTGGTGGGGGGGGATGCCGAACATGAAGGGGCGCACCGCGATACCCCGTAGGCCCAGGGCGTGGCTGCGCCTGATCTCGCGGACCGCATCCATTCCCTTGAGCGGGTCAATGCCCGCGATACCAATAAATGTCTCCGGGTATTGCTTGACAATGTCCGCGTAATAATCGTTGGGCAGGCCCTTCAGGCCGGAAGGGGTTTCCTCGTCCAGGTTAAAAATAACGGCTTTTTCCACGCCCGTTTTATGAAGTTCGGCTACAAAATCAGTCAGCGGCATCGCCAGTGCCTTGACTTTTGGAGCCAGGGCTTCCGTGAGCTCGCCGGTGGTCATGGTGGTTTTCATTTGATAGAGCGCGTCTGCCTCCATTGCCAGCAACGGGGCCACCCGGGGGCCAAAAACATCCTTCAGGTACCGGGCCATCTGGGGCGGCAGCGATACGATCAAATCCAGGATGACCTCTTCGGTCGGGACGTAGCATAACGAGTCAATAATTTTACAGGGTGGGTGCATATCAGTTCTCCTGGTTTTGGTGGCTTTTTTTATTTTTTTCAAGGATCCGGAAAACGCGGTTGACAACGGCTTCCACCTGCAGCTTTCTGCTCATCGATATCTCCGGAGCGAACCGCCGCAGGATATCCAGCTCACCGGTGGTTGGCGGCGGGGTCTGCTCAAGTTTTTCCGCCACCTTGAGATCCCATGGCACGGTCGACTTCACCTCGTCAAGAGACACCCCGGGGTGCAAGCCCGCCAGGTAGATTTCTTTTGTCTTTTCGTCGAATTTGAAGGTCCCCTGGGTGCTGATCAGAATCCGGGGCCCGGAACCCGGCGGCATACCGGCTTCATACCGTGAATTGCCGCCGTTTAGATATCCCGGTGAGGTGATGTAGTCCAGTTTTTCAACAAATTCGCCGCCCAGCATGGTGAGAATTGTCTTGTGTGAATATCCGACAAACTCGGGGGCTCCGCCGGCACCGGTCATTCGGAAGTCGAAATTGTCAGGATCACCGATGTAACTGCTGTTCATGTTACCGTAGCGGTCGATTTGCCCCACACCCAGAAAACTGACATCCACGTAACCGCGGTTTAAAATGGTTGAAAAAATATCGATCATGTCGCACGAGTAAGTAAACCCCCGGGTGCAGCTTGGGTCGGCAATGTGCAGCGGGACCTTGAAAGGCTCAAATCCCAGCATGCCGGCTTCGGTCAATATGACACTATTGGGAGCGTGTGTGTTTTTAGCCAGCACTCCGGCGCCCATGGCAATGCCCTGGCCGATAACCACCATCTGGTCGTCTTCAATCTCTTTTGCCGCCCGCGAAATGATAAGCTCGGAAATCGTATATTTAGCCATCGATCAACTCCCCCTTGTCTTCAAGCATCTGGATATACTGATCCATTTTCATGTCCAGCTGTTGCGAATAGTCGTTGGCATCCCAGGCCGGTTTAAATGAAAAACCATAGTCGGCCGGAACACTTGGAAAGGGTTCGGCCCGCAGCGTCTCCAACGTATTTTCCCCAAACTGTTGCAAATAGTGCTGTATGTATTCCTGCCGGTCGGCAACCCCGTAAATCCATTCATCCAGCCAGGCTTTGAAGGTTTCCGGCGAACCGTTGGAGGCGAAAAAAAGCACTCTAAACAACATGTCATAGTCATAGTGGCCGGCCACTTCAGAAGGATGCGCCCCCCAGGGGCATTCCACCACCGCACAGACTTTGTGGGCCGGAACGATGGTCAAATGCGGTGCGGATTTAATTACATCGCTGTCGACGATTTTTTCAGCGGATACAATTACTTTTTTGGCGGCCAGCGCAGCCCATTTGCTGTTTATCATGGCCCCCCACAGCTGAGCATTGCCGAGTTTATCCGCCCTCTGGACATGGATAATGGCAACATCCGGGGTGTATCCCTTCACCACCAGTACTTGCTGGCCGGAAAATGGATCGATAATTTCAGCAAAGCGCTGATTACCGAGAAAGCCCTTGCGCTTGACCACGTCCGTGGCCGCCGTGCCGGCCAGAACCGGTATAAACGGGTATCCCATGGCCCCGGCTTTCATCATTGAAAGCAGGGTATGATTTGTCATCTCCTCTATGGCCACCCGGCCTTCTTTTAAGGCCCGGTCCAGCGGTGTCGTTATACGTTTACCACCGATTCTGAAGTTATAAGCGATAACCAACCGGTCAATGGTGCCGGTTTCCAGAAGCTGGTCGATCTCTTCAATGCCGCCCTGCTGAAAAACCATCAGTTTTTTTTTGCCCTGACGGATAATTTCATGGGTCAGGGCCAGGGGCATACAGTAAAGACAATTGGCAAAAACGAAAGAATCACCGTCGTTAACGAAGCGCCCGATAGCTTGCCGGGCGGTCATCCGTTTATCCGGCTGCATGTATTTTTCCATCTAAATCTCCTTTTAATTGAACATCGATTCAAAACGCCTAACAAACCGCAAATATAATCTGCTGCTATCTGATAGCTACTCGGAGCTTTTTAGAAAGCGGAGAACTGCTTCGGTAAAGACATCAACACCGACGGTAAGAACATCTTCATCAACATCGAATCGGGGCGAATGGAGAGGAAAGGTCAGTCCTTTGGACTCATTGCTGCAGCCAAGTCGAATAATCGCCGCCGGTTTTTCCAGGGCAAAAAAGGCAAAGTCCTCACCACCGGTAGTCGGCTGAAGATAGGTCACTCGATCTTCGCCGACGATATCTGCGGCCACTTTATAAAGAAAAGCCGATACCTGGCTGTCATTAATGCAGGGCGGGTAACCATCACCGAGGTCCAGGCTGCAAACAACACCGAACATCGTTTCCAGTCCGGCAACAATCTCCTGCAGGCGCTGATGAAGGTGCTGCCGGACCGTCACGTCCAAAGCTCGAATCGTCCCCATGATTTTGACCTTTTGGGGGATGACGTTGGCCGCTCGGCCGCCCTCGATCCGGCCAATGCTGATGACGGCGGTTTCCAGCGGATCAACGCTTCGGGAAACCACTGTCTGGATAGCTGATATAAAGTTGCCGGCTGCTACGACCGGATCTACACCTTGATGAGGCTTAGCCCCGTGACCGCCCTTACCCTCGATTTCAAGGGTAAAGGTGTCCGTCGAAGCATGGCTTTGTGCTCGATAGATACCTACCGTGTTTAGTTCCATTTCCGGAAACATATGACCCGCCATGATCCAATCCACTGAAGGGTCCTCCAGAACCCCGCGTTCGATCATCGCCCGCGCACCGGCACCGCCCTCTTCAGCCGGCTGAAACAGAAACTTTACTGCACCCTTGAGACGTTCAGCCTGACCTGATTCCGCCAACCGTCTGGCCACACCTAGCATGATGGTGGTGCTGGCGTCGTGGCCGCAGGCGTGCATCCGGCCCTCGTGACGGGATCGGTAATCAACTTCATTGAGCTCGTCAATGGGCAGCGCATCGATGTCGGCCCTCAAGGCCACTGTCCGTCCCCGGTCAGGATTGCCGATCAAGCCGACTACACCGGTGATGTCTTCAAATGTCCGCGTTTCAATCCCAAGCTCATCCAAAACGGATTTGATCCGCTCGGTGGTTCGCACTTCCTGATAGGCCGTTTCAGGGTACATGTGCAGGTCTCGTCTGATCCCAATTAGCCAATCTTTGAATTCGTTTCCATCGATATCAGTCATGGTAATATTTCCTGTTTGCGATGCAGTATCGCTGTATGTTTTTTTAACCGATTTTTTAATTTAGACCTGAATTAAAGGCTTTCCAATGGCCGCTTCCGCCTCCGCCAGCGTTTCCGGGAGCAAAACGCCTTTTCCGAGTATCAGGTTATCTTTTGACACTGTCAACACGGCAACTTGATCACCCTTGGCCAATTCAGCCGAAGAAACCGGTAGTCCTGTTTGCAGGGAAAGCAGGGTAATGAGGTCCGGAAATGTCACTTCCCGGTGCCCGTCAAAATCCAGGGTCATGAATTCGTTCCAGAAAGTCAGTTCGGCCGACCGGTCACCCCTGAGCTCCACAAGTCCAATATCATAGCCTCCCGTTGTTTCCAATTGAAGCCTAACCACCTCCCCCCGGCAGGCTATTTTTCCTCCGAGCACTGAAGTAATGGCCTTTAGTACGGCTTGACCACCTTTGCCCCTGGCAGCGAGGATAGCCTGGCCGATGCGCATGGCTTGGGTCGTAGCTCCTGGCGCAGCATTTTTTCTCAGGTAAAACGCACTAACCGGATCCCGGCTGACTGCGACCAGTCCACCGGCCTGAACCGCAGCCTGCCGTACAAGGTTGGCCGTGACAGTCAGTCGGCCCTGGGTAATCATCTCCAGATGCAGGTCAAGATACGGATTGCCGCCCACGGCCGATTGAATCGAAAGGTAGTCTTTTTCCCGATGGAGCCCCATAGCGCCCATCAGACCGGTTGGGTGTGCCCGGCCGTTGGCGGGTGCATCCACCATGGGCAAGCCTAGTACGGCTGCCTGAATCCAACCGTTTACACCGGAACCGGCCCCGTTCTCGTTGGCAATGATGCCGACTATGTTTCCCGAATATTGATTGATAACCCTCTCCATAGCCCGGATATGATCGACAGGTCGCACCAGTTTATCCTTGGCCGCCGGAGCGCCAACTGCTGAAGCCGTGATGACCTGATCTTCGTCGTCCAGTTCCTCCAGCGAAATAAGGACCGGACTTCCTAAACGAACAGCCAGCCGGGCGTCGTCCAGGCCACCGGCTATATGGCCTCCCCCGCCGCCGCCAAGGACAGCGCCGCCGAATACGATTGCCTCGCCCATGTGTTCATCAAGCAATATTTTAGACATTTCCAGCTCCTTTCCTCTTACTGTTCATAGTCAACGGCCACCAATCTTTAAAAACAAATAATCATGATCGTTTATAAATGCTATATCAAAACAGAAGTCAATGTCAAAAAGGAGTCAAGAAATAACCACGGTAAATTTGTTCTAGTTTTTAAATGCGCAGGCACATGAGTTTTCAGTCATGCGCAGATAGTCAAAGACCAAGCGTACATTGAGCATAAGCTGTCGCATTTTCTGCGCGACGTTACGCACGCCTTTGG
>JAJRVC010000323.1 GCA_024277475.1 Deltaproteobacteria bacterium | reverse complement strand
GGCACGAGCCTCCAGGCTGACATCCGCCCATTCAGGGGGCCCAGATTCTGAAGATTCATACGGAGCCGACAGCTTGACCCAGCACCGGCCGGTTTCGATAAACTGCAGCAGCACTTTGAAGGCCGGATCGTCGGTCGGCACCGGCCCCATAAATCGTCCAACATGATCCACAACCAGATCACACGGCACCCGTTTGAGCAGCGCCTCCCGCTCGGGAAATTCCCGGCCGTTCATCTGGAGCTGGACGTGCCAGCCGAAATTGCTCACCCGGGCGGCCATCTCTTCGAGAATATCCCATGGCAATGCACCACCGGGTAGCATGTGGAAACGTACCCCCCGGACACCGAGTCCGGTGAGTCGTTCCAACTCTTCGTCCGTGGCCGACAGATCTGCCACCATGACACCCCGAGCGTTTTCTCCGAAGGATTTCATCGCCTCAAGCTGACAGGAGTTATCTGTCCCGTAAGTGGTAGGCTGGACAACAACCACCCGCTCGAGATTCAAGCGCTTCTGGATCGACCGGTAGCCGTCCACCCAGGCATCGGGCGGCGTCATGAGTGCCGTCGGAGCCGAAGGGAATCCAGCATTATAAAAATGCATGTGGGTGTCACAGGCCCCCTTCGGGACGGTCAGCCTAGGGGTTTTTCTACCATCTGATGAATCCATCTTTATCCCTCTCTCTTTGTCGATTTCAATCAATTTTAGCTAAATCACCGGTGAACTCCATGGCACAAAAGGGTCCTCCCTGAAACAGGCCCTCGGCCGGCGGCTCATTGGCATGGACAGCCTTGATGCCCGAAACAACCGCCGCCTGATCGGCAACGTCTGTAGCGCTGCTCTTGGACGCAGCCTGACTTTGTTCCCGGGCCCGATGCTGTGCTTCGAAAATCTCTTCTACAAAATCCTCGGAATTATCCCGGGGACAGTACCCCAGGCGTTCAGCCGGTGTGTTGTCATAAGCATAGCCAAAGATGGGATCATCATACAGAGATTCGGCGGATTCTACTGTCAGAACACTGCGGTAAGGGCGTTTATAGACGGCAACGCTCGAACAGACGACAATCTGGTCCGCACAATCTTTGAATGCTGCAACTGTTGACCGTGCATCGGCTTCGTTGAAGCAAATCATGTCGATGACCGCATCAAATGATTCCTGACGTACACGGGACTCAAAATCTTCGCGGCCTTCGCGGTCACCGATTATCAAAAAAAACCAATATGGCTGTGCCCTTATCTTGTTTTATGACATCCGTTGCTTATTATCCCCCCACCTGTACCGTAAGCCCTTCGCGGGTTGCGGTATCCTGTAATACAAGCATCCGGTCCGCTGCGACCTGTTGCGGTCCTTGAAAAGCATATGTGTGGCCCATGAGCCTGTATTTGCTCCTCCCATACCGGTGATAAGGCAACATATGGAACTCTTTGATGTCGAGGCTTTTCACCAGCCGGGCAATTTTTTGAATTTCTTCAGGCGAGTCGTTGAATCCGGGAATAACCGGGGTTCGGACAATAATCTGCTTGGCACTCGTTACCAATTTTTTAAGATTTTGCAGGATTCGAGCGGCATCTCCTTTTGTGAATTCTTTCAGCTTATCCGGATCGGTATGTTTTATATCGAACAGGAAGAGATCCGTAAACGGTATGATTCTTTCAAAACCGGACCATGAAACATGGCCGGCCGTTTCTACAGCCGTATGCAGTGCAAATTTTTTACAGGCTTTTAATATGGATTCCGAAAAATCGGGCTGATCCACGGGTTCACCGCCGCTTAAGGTCACCCCGCCTCCTGAATCGGCATAAAACGCCTCGTCTTTTAATACTTCGGCCACCACCGCTTCAACGGTCATCTTCCGCCCTTTTAACACCCTCGCTTCAGCGTAACACTTTTCCGCACATGCCCCGCAGCCGATGCACCGTTCTTTTTCAAACAGAATACGCCCCCCCTGTTTGTGCACGGCGCCGTGCGTGCACAGAATCAGGCAGTTTTCGCAGGCAATGCATCTGGCAGGATCAAAGAACAATTCGGGGGCAGCTGCCTGAGACTCCGGGTTGGCGCACCATTCACACATAAGGGAGCAGCCCTTTAGAAAGACCAGCGTTCGAATGCCGGGTCCGTCGTGCACGGAAAACCGTTGAATATCAAATACGGTCCCTTCGTTACTCAATTTCACTCCCGGTTGACTTGCGCGATATGTTTACCGCGACGTGCTCTTTAAAATAAACGTCGCATCCCGCCGAGCATATACAGGCGATTTAAGACCGAATTTGCTCGGCTGTCATCGGCCGGCCAAATGGTCGGACCGCTTCGCGCTGGAAATACAGGGCCGTGTCTCTTAAAAGGAGACATGCTCCGCTCGTTCGATAATATCGTTTGATTTTGTCTCTCAATGATTTTCCCTTCCAGTAAGGGAGTATCTCTCTGAGGGTTTGTTTTTATTCCGACGTGATCTGAAACCGATCCCCTTTCCGGATAGGAAAGGAATCCATTCTAATAAAGATACACCGGATGTAGAATATCCTTTTTAATCACTCCAAGATGGAGCTGATAACTAAAATCAGCACCATTGCTATTACCACAAATTATATTTACCCGATATCCCATTTTACTGCCATCATATTGCTTGAAAATCGGCCCATCAATTATTGAGATTCGTCTCAAATAGAGGCTACCATAATATAGATAAAGAAATATAGAAGCTTTTTATTATATCATTTCTATTCTATGTTACCACAAATTATTGTATTTGCTGGTCTTTAATATAAATCATGCTCCATTATAAAAACAAATATTAAGTTCTTTTAAGTTCATTGCTATTTGCTGCTTTACGTGATCAGCGAAAATTACTGGGGGAACCGAACCAGTCTGCCGCAGCGTTGGTCTCTTTGAAAAATGCCCTAACGCACCTCAAGCCTGAATGAGACGACTACCGCAATAAACACCAGAAACTTGAAGTGAAGCTTTAAGTAGCCTGAAATTTCATGAAGCCAAAATATATTATAATTACTTGAACAACTCCCGAAAATGTTTATTATTACCTCAAATCACGGGCACCTTATTAAATAGTACCTATTGGGTTGCCTCAGACCTAAAAAAAGCCCTTCCAGAGAAGGGCTAAAAGTCTATAACCTACTGATTTTATTGTGGTGCCGAAGGGGAGACTCGAACTCCCATGTCCATACAGACACTAGACCCTGAACCTAGCGCGTCTACCAGTTCCGCCACTTCGGCACGTTGAAACAGATTGATTAATTTCAGAATGTGGACTACATATATCTTTTTTATAATCCATGTCAAGCCTATTATTCATAGATGAAAGTTAAGCATGAAAATTATTGACACCCTCGATAAGATTTCCAAACCATTTAAAAAGGCCGTCCTTACCATCGGCAATTTTGACGGCGTTCATATCGGACATCAGGCCCTTTTCCATGAAGTTATTGAAACAGCCGAAAATATCGGCGGCACATCAATTGCCATGACCTTTGATCCTCACCCGATTCGAGTTTTAAAGCCAAACGGCCACCCTCCCCTGATTACCCTGTACGAGCAAAAAGCTGAATTGATCGGACGTACTCACATCGATGTCCTCATCTGCATTCCATTCACCCGCAAATTTGCGGCGCTTTCGGCCGAAGAATTCGTCAGGGATTTACTGGTTGGGAAAATTGGCATGCAAGCTATTGTGGTGGGTCGAGATTATAACTTCGGCAAGAATCGTGAGGGTAATATCGATCTGTTAAAAGCCTATGCTGCCAGATATGGCTTTGAGGTCATTGTAGCGGACTGGATTAAAATGTCCAAAGGGTTTGCAGAAAGAATCAGCAGCACCAAAATCCGGGAATTTGTCACAGAGGGTTGGATGGAGCAAGCGGAAAAAATGCTGGGACGTCATTATCAGATCAGAGGAAGGGTGGTCGCCGGACGTGATCGAGGCGGCAAACTACTTGGCATTCCAACCGCCAATATAAATCTGCATGACGAATTATGTCCCAAAATCGGAATTTATGCAGTTACCGGAGAATGCCGGGGGAAACCTTTCAAAGGTGTGGCAAACATCGGTTACAGCCCGACATTTGAAAATTATGAATTTACGGTTGAAGTGCATATCTTTGATTTTGTTGATAATATATATAATGAAGAAATTCGGGTGAATTTTATCAAACGCATACGAGATGAAGTAAAATTTTCGGATATTTCAGAGCTTATTGATCAAATCAAGAAAGACATGGCCGCTGCCCGGGAAATTTTATCTGCATGAAAAAAAAAATGACTCTCTCCTTTATCGGGGGTGTTTTATTATCGGCGGGAGCACTTTATTTTGCTTTTAAAAACGTCCCGCTTGCCGAGCTTATTAAGTATTTTGCTTCTATCAATTATTTTTGGGTATTACCGGCGGTTCTGGTCGCGGTGTTTTCTTTTATGCTGCGTGCTGTCCGCTGGCAACTCATACTGGAATCGTCCTGCAGGATAAGTTTCCGCCGTGCGTTTTATCCTCTCATGATCGGATTTATGATCAATTGTGTGCTGCCGGGTCGCCTTGGCGAAGTGGCCCGCCCGATAATTCTGCAAAAAGAGGAAAAAGTTCCTTTTGCCACCGGCCTGGCCACCGTCGTCGCGGAACGGGTATTTGACATCTGTCTTTTAATTCTGCTGTTCATGTTAACCGCCGGCACATTGAAGATAGACCCCGATCAATATGTTACCTTTGGGAATTATCAACTGAACAAAGAAACCCTGCAAACCGTATTTGATACCCTGCTTTTGCTTGGCGCGGTGTTAATTGCGGGAATCGCGATATTTGGCATCGGCCGGGCCCGCGATTTAATTTACAGCGCAATTTTGTTCGCGCCGGCGTTGTTCTTTTTTACAGGAAATCGATTTAAGGCCACCGTCAGAAAAAAAGCTTGTGATCCTGTCATCAACATATTAAAAAATATCGCTCAGGGTTTCGCACTGATCAGGTATCCCAAAAAAATCTTTTTGTGTACGGCTCTCTCAGTGCTTATCTGGGGTCTGCAGGCCTGCTCTTACTATTTGTTTTCACTTGGCAGTCCGGGCATTGATCTGACATATCTTGAAATAACCACTGTAATGGTGATTATCTGTTTCTTTATTTCCCTGCCGTCTGTTCCCGGATGGTGGGGTCTCTGGGAAGCAGGCGGGGTGTTCGCGCTTTCTCTATTTGGCATTTCCGCCAAAGATGCGGCTGGTTTCACCCTGGCAAACCATGCCATTCAAGTGATTCCGGTAATCCTCATCGGTTTTGTGTCGGCAATGATTCTCAGCGTCAACATACGCCGGATGTCTTTTGAAGGCAAAGAACTCACAGATTTGGATCCACTATCAAAGTAACGATATGAGCAAATTCAATATTTTAACCTATCCTGATAAATTTCTGAGCCAACCAACACAACCGCTGGATAATATCGATGGGAAGGTTCAGGAAATAATCGACAAGATGGCCCTCACGATGTATGACGCTCCGGGGGTTGGCCTGGCGGCAATCCAAGTCGGCTGGGACAAGAGTGTATTAATTTACGATGTTTCCCCCAAAGATGAGGGCCTTTCGCTGCAGGTTCTGATCAACCCCAGAATCATCACCAGCGAAGGAGAGATCGTATCTGAAAATGAAGGTTGCCTCAGTGTTCCAGACTTCAGGGCTGATGTGAAACGCGCTGCAGCCATAACCGTTGAAGGCCATGACCGGCATGGCAACCCTTTGAAAATCGATGCGGAGGGAATGCTGGCCATCATCCTTCAGCACGAAATCGACCATTTAAACGGCACGTTATTCATTAAGCACATCAGTTCATTGAAAAGGCAAATGTACAAACGACGCGTCAAAAAACAATTACGAGAAAAATGAAAAAAGCTTTCAAAATAATATTTATGGGGACACCGCAATTTTCCGTGCCGGCTCTCACCGCTCTGCATGAAAACAATTATAATATCGCCGGGGTTGTCACAGCACCGGACCGCCCCAGAGGGCGGGGCCGCAAAATGGCACCATCTGCGGTAAAACGAGCGGCTTTGGATCTGGGGTATCAGGTCAGCCAGCCAGCTTCCATCAAGACCGTAGAGTTTGCCGGCATGATTGAAGATCTTAAACCGGACTTTCTGGTGGTCATCGCATTTGGACGAATCTTTTCCGAAAATTTAATAGCATTGCCCCGTATCGGAACAATTAACATTCATGCCTCGTTGCTCCCCAAATATCGCGGTCCCGCACCCATCCAATGGGCCATTATTAACGGTGAAAAAGAAACCGGGATTTGCAGTATGCTGATGGAAAGGGAACTGGACACCGGAAACATCCTGCTCAGCGCCAGAGAATCCATTAACCCGGATGATACCTCCGGAACATTGCACGACCGTTTGGCCGTTAAAGGAGCGGCCATCCTCATAGACACCTTAGAAGCATTTGCAGACAATCGGATTCAACCTATCCCCCAAGATCACAACCTGGCCACCTATGCGCCCATGCTCTCCAAAGACGACGGCCTCATCAACTGGAACAAATCCGCTGAGTCCCTGGTAAATTTTATTCGAGGAATCACCCCATGGCCCGGAGCTTATACTTTTCTTGGCCACAAACGCCTTAAAATATTCAAATCCCGTCCCCTTGCGATTGAAATCTCGGAATTTCCAGGTACGGTCCTGAAAGGGTTTGCCGATGAGTTTCGCGTGGCTACCGCCAAAGGTGCGCTTTGCGTCGAAGAAATTCAGGGCGCTTCGGGCAAACGCCTATCGATAAAAAAATTTCTGCAGGGACACAAGATACCGCCAGGTTCCGTTCTTGGTTAGCATCTTTAATTCAATAGTCAATTCCGGTTATCATGCCCTTTGATGTACGAAAAACTGCATGCGTCATATTGAATACCCTGGATCAAGGTCGGCGCACCCTGGACACCCTGATGGAAAGCAGTTCCGGTGGTGGACAGCTTGACCGGCAACGGGATCGGGCGCTACTGCAGACCCTGGTATATGGGGTCCTGCGTTGGAGAGGCCGCTTGGATTATATTATCTCCCATTTTTCAAGCACCCGTTTTGATAAAATCAACCCGAAGATTTTGAATATCCTGCGACTGGCCCTGTTTCAGATTATTTACCTGGATCGAATTCCTGATTCTGCGGCGGTAAACACTGCTGTCGACATGGCCAAAGCCTCCGGTGCACCATGGGTGGTAGGGTACGTAAACGCCTTGTTGCGTAAAGCTTCCCGGAAGCATCGAAACGTTTCCTTTCCGGATATCGCTGAAAATGCAGGCGCCGCCCTGGCAGCAGGCAAATCGTTTCCGGAATGGATCATTCTCAGATGGCTGCATCGTTATGGTCAAAAAAATACGGCGGCCCTGTGCGATGCCGTAAATTCCATACCGCCGATAACCGTTCGTACCAATACACTCAGGATATCACCGTATGAACTGTTAATGAAACTCGACAGCGAAGCTGAAAACGTAAAACAGACACCTTATTCACCGGACGGCATCACATTTATCAATCCCACGACATCGATACCAGGGCTCCGTGGTTTTGAAGCCGGTTGGTTCCAGGTCCAGGATGAAGCCGCACAGCTGGTTTCACTGTTGTTGGATCCGAGACCGGGGGAAACAGTTCTGGACGCCTGTGCAGGACTGGGTGGTAAAACCGGCCATATCGCCCAACTCATGAAAAATAAAGGTGCTGTCGTTGCATTGGACGTAGACGGGGGAAAGCTTTCGCAGCTTGAGACTGAAATGCAGCGCTTGGGCATTTCGATCGTGTCAACTCTTTGTTGTAATCTTGAAAATGGATTGGCGCAAATGCCTCCCAACGGCTTTGACCGCATTTTGTTGGATGCTCCCTGCTCGGGACTCGGCGTCATGCGTCGCAACCCGGATATAAAATGGCATCGATCCGAAAAAGAGTTAGCAAAAAATAAAACCAGGCAACTGCGGCTGCTGGAAAATTTGGCCCCTGCAGTCAAACAGGACGGCTTTTTAGTGTATGCCGTCTGCAGTCCGGAGTGCGAAGAGAATGAAGAGGTAATTTATCAATTTTTAAAAAACCATGGTGATTTTGCTATATATGATCGTTATAAAGGGCTTCCGAATAAAATTAGAAAAATGGCAATCACAAAGGGATTTTTCAAAACCTTTCCACACTTAACTCAGATGGATGGTTTTTTTTCAGTTCGATTTCAACGAATCAAATGATTACAAAGTTTACAAAAATAGCCGCCCTGTTTACTGTCTTTTTGATGGTTGCAGGCGTCAGTGCCTATTTGACACTGACTTTTATCATCAAAAGCGAAGATACGGTGATCGTGCCTGATCTTGTGGGAAAAAACGTGGTCACGGCGCTTGAATTGTTGTCCGATCTGCAATTGAACACAAAAGTAAATGGGTCGGAGTACAGTCGGCAATTTCCTAAAAACCATGTTATCTACCAGGAACCGGGCCCGGGATCGGAAATAAAGAAAGACCGTGATATCAGAATTATTATATCAAAAGGTCCTCAAAATATTTTAATGCCCAATCTAATCTCGCTTTCAGAGCGGCAGGCTCGAATGATCATGGAAGAAAACGGCATTTCCCAGGACCATTTGACACGTACCTATTTCAAAGCTGTTGAGAAAGACCATATTATTGACCAGGTACCCTCTGCCGGCACCATGGTCACGCGCGGGACAGCGGTAAACCTATTGGTGAGCATGGGGCCTCGACCTGTTGCATACAAAATGCCTGAACTGACCGGATTTTCGCTGGACAAAGCTGTGTTAATGATCGAAAAGACTAACTTGACTGTCGGAGAGATTCAATCGTCTTTTGAAAAACATAAACTCCGCAATGTTATTATTCGCCAGGAACCACCGGCGGGCTATCGAATACGCGAAAACAGCACTGTTAGTCTGGTAATCAATCGCCTCCCCGGCAAAACAGTAGGAGCACGCCGGCACCAGCCCTTGTACGGCAGCCTGTTGCAGCACCGGGTTAAAAACGGATTTCTAAAAAAAAGAATCCGGATCGAATTGGAGAGCGGGGGTAAAACTGAAGATATATTCGACAACTACATCAAGCCCGGCGAAGAAATATGGGTTCTGGTTCCAAGGGATCAGGATGCAACGGCATTCGTTTTCGAGGATGATAAACTGGTGAAAACCCGGATGTATGAGGCGTGGTAGGGTTTGAGGTCGGATGACAGCGGTCAGAGGCTGTATTGCAGAGGTCGGAAGTCAGAAGTCAGATGAGTCGCCTTAGCTCTTTGATCTTCCGCCTTGATCGTCGTACTCGCACTCGTACTTGTCCCCTATAAAATGCGCGGATGGTTCTATCTGCGGCCATTTTGTTGGATTTCGCTGATCGCACAAAGATGGCCGACAAGTAGGTTGGTCCGCCGGAGAAACCCAACAAAAGATATCGGGATGCTCAACCCAACCTACGAATAGGCTGTGGCCGATGTTAGCACCAAACCCTAAAATTCGGGTCCAAGAGGACGAGGACGAAAAGAAGCGGGTTAGACCGTATATATATATGCCCTGCGCCCTACACCCTATTCCATATAGCTCGGCGGCGCTGACAACTGACAATCAATAAAAACCGGAGGTTTTATGAAACTGATCGCACCCTCAATTTTATCGGCTGACTTTTCCAGGCTTGGAAACGAGATCAAGGCAGTTGAGTCGGCCGGCGCTGATTGGATCCATGCGGATGTTATGGACGGTCATTTTGTACCCAACATTACCATGGGACCCATGATTGTGGAGGCAATCCGGCGAGTGAGCTCACTGCCGATCGATGTGCATTTGATGATCGAAAACCCGGACAATTACATTCCTGCATTTGCCAAGGCCGGAGCATCTTTGATATCCGTGCAGGTCGAAGCCAGCAGCCACCTGAACCGATCGGTACAACTAATTCGCGAGTGTGGAGCTCGACCGGGTGTCGTCCTGAACCCTTCAACGCCGATTCAGACCCTGGAATGGATAATTGAAAGTGTCGATTATGTGCTTATAATGAGTGTCAACCCCGGATTCGGCGGCCAGGCGTTCATAGAAAACAGTCTCGATAAGGTAAGTACGCTGCGTCAATGGATCCAACGGAAAAAGCTGAAGACCCTGATCGAAATCGATGGGGGGGTCAACCAGAAAACGATTGCCGACATTGCCGCGGCCGGTGTGGATGTATTTGTGGCGGGTTCCGCCATTTTCGGCAACCCGGATTACCAGGCGACCCTTAACACTTTTCGTAAAAAAATCGGCGCATAAGTGTGGCAAATGAGTCTTGATGTGGCCGCAAAAAGGCACAAAAACCACAAAAATAGAATTTTACACTTAATAATTTCAATAGGTTATTAGATCAAAATTCGAGAATTTTGACTTTTTACGAGATTGTCAGTCTTGATATGGCCGTAAAAAGCTGCAAAAATAAAATTTCAGAACTTATAATTTCAATGTATTTCCGAGTGCCCTATTTTCGTGGCTGGAAAGCCACTCCCACGAAAAGTTGCTGTTAATTCTATAATATCGCAGGTAGGATATGAAATGTAGCGGTTTTGCAGGATTCAGACCTCGTAAAACAAAAAATCAATTTAAAACACATCATCGCACCATTTTGGGGCTATTCACCGCGGCGTTGATAGTTGCATTCGTGACACTCTTGGGTCAAATGAGTCTGTCATCGGAAGGTTGGAGCGACGCGGTTAAACGCCAAAAGGTCGAAGACATGTATAACGGGTATAAGAAATCCTTTCCCGACGTAAGGGACCTATCGGCTAAAAAGGCTATGGATCTTGCGGCTGACCACAAAACAGTGTTTATCGACATCCGGGAATCCCGCGAACAGCAAGTATCCATGCTACCCGGCGCTATTACCGAGAAAGAATTCATGGATAATCCCGTAAAATATAAAGATACTGTTAAAATTGTTTATTGCACTATCAGCTATCGCAGTGGAAAATTCGCTCAAAAGCTTCAGAAAAAAGGGATCCCGGTGTATAACCTGAGAGGGGGTATTTTAGCCTGGGTACATGAGGGTGGAAAAGTCTACGACCAAAACGGAGAGACCCGGCGTATCCACGTGTATGGTCGAAAGTGGAACCTGGCCCCTAACAGCTATCAGGCCGTATGGTAAAAAAATGATTGAATATTCAATCGTCAATTTCCTGATAAAGCGGGATTTAGGTTTCGCTACAACCGGCTCTGCCGGGTTAGGGTCTTCCTATCGGAATAATAAATCTCATAAAAATTCCGTTTTAGCGTGTCGCCCCTGCTAAATCTTCGCTCAACAAGAAAACGCGTGAAAAGATAAAATACCGTCATCAAATTACCGGAAAAACCGTTGCCCTGCCAGCGCCTTTCGGACACTAAGATGCCTTTTCGAAGAAAAACAAGCCGGCCGATTTCTTTTAACCGCAAAGACAATTCAACATCCTCCATCAGCATCATTGATGGAAATCCGCCGGTGACAGTGAGCGCCTCGGTTCTGAAAAACTGGGCCTGGTCGCCAAATGAAATTCCGGTCAAAAACGTTCGCACATTGTTTAAGAAGGCAATAGCCATGGTTTTCGAATTATTTTTCTCAAATTGCATCCCGACCGCACCTCCGACGGTGTCAGGATCAGACTCAAGTTTTTTAAGTATCCTTTTGAATACACCTTTTTGGGCTGTACAGTCCGCATGTAGAATGACGATCACGTCACAGGATGCCGACTCAACCCCTTTTCTGATTTGAAGGCCCCTGCCCTTCGGGCTTTCCACCACACGGACTCCCAGCTTTGCAGCAAGTGCCGGGGTTCCGTCTGTGGAACCGCCATCCGCCACGATTATCTCCTTCAAGGCCGTGCGGTCTCGCAGGGATTCAAGGCATCGAACCAGGCTCTCCGACTCGTTCAGCGTAGGGATGACAACAGAAATGCAGGTTGGCTTGGCATAGTATTTGTCTCGCAGGAGAAATCCCCCCTTGAAGAGCCCATAGAGTAGAAGTCCATAAAAGGGAACATACTCAAACAATTTGAATCCGGAAATCTCTCGAAACACTCCGGTGCTGAATTCAACAGCACTGACTGGAAAGGTAAAGGCAACCGCCGCTTGCAGAAACAACCAGGCCCGTGACGGGAAAAAAACAAGAAACGGCGCAATTAATACAAGGTACCAGGGCTGAAGGGTCGGAAGAAAAACGAGCAGACAACCCAGAGCCAGATATACACTGCGCAGCTCATCATTCACAAACAAATACACCCAGACAAGGCCAATCCCCAGCAAACAGATGGATACGAATAAGTAACTCCCACCGGGCAGATAGCGAATCAACACGGTCATGGAATCATTGTAATGAAATTGAGTCCCGAATTCACCCAGAGATTGAAAAATGCCGGTACCGGCGTCAAGGTAGGGGATGTAGAGTATCAATGGTATCAAAACAGCAAGACTTTTTGTTCGATTTTCCCTGTTTACCAGAAAAGGCAAGGCTGTTATTGCGAAATATTTAGACAATATTGCCAGGCCCAGCATCAAAAAACCGGTGGCAGGAGACTTTTGGCAAAGAACAAGGTACAACGCCAGGCACAAAAAAAACAACTGAATTATGTCCAGGTGTCCTTCCCCGCTGATATACAAAAGAATCAGCGGATTAGCGGCATAAAGAAGCAGCCTGGATGGCAAAACTCCACGCTGTTTGATCATTAGAACCAAAACGATCATCACACCGATATCGAACCCGATCATGACGGCTTTGAAAAAGAAAGGGTCCGGATTAAGCCAGGCTAAAGTCCTGAATAACAGCAGAACGACCGGTGGATAGGCGGCGGAAAATTCCGGATGGTTGATTTGCTGCCAGATGGTGTAAAGGTCACCCCGAGCAATTTTCGCCAGTACCGGGCTGAGGGGCGAGTAGTGAAAAGGATTAAACCCCAGATTTTGAATATAACCTTCCCAAACATAGCGAAAGACATCATTTCCCACCGGATACGACAAGAAAATAAGTCTGGCAGAAATTCCCAGTGCAAAAATAGCCGTCAACGCCATTTTGGATGTTAACCCCATTGGAAAAAGCCATACCATCAGAACCATCAGCACATGGCCGAGACAAAACAGCACTGAAAATAAAAGAACATGCTTCCCCAACGGAGCTAAGATGACCATAGCCCCCATAATAGCCAGCCAGGTGAAGCACAAAAGGATGAAACGCAGCAATTTCATAGGTCAATCAGAATAAAGTGGTATACGTCCTGAAATGCTTTTGAATTTTTCCATTGTTTAATCTTCTTTAGGGTCTAATTCCCCGCAGCTTGCTGCGGTAAAATCGATAAAATCAGTTGAATGATACTCCGCGACTTGCCGCTGGACAGTTTATTGGAGCTTAAAATAAAAAAAGCCCAATCGCTTCAATAACGAACAGACTTGGGCTTTAAGGCAGCCGGCGCCTTGCTTGTCGCGCCGGCATCAGACTACCAGTGGGACGGCGGCGGATGCCTTCTATCTTATACCGTAAACCTTACACCCTGGTTTTATAAATCCATCAATTTATATTCCGGCATAATTACTTTCAATATTAATACCCACATTCGGAGAGCGTGATTCGGTGTTAATCACTTTTTCCGGTATAATATCTTGGATTATAGTTAAAAGTGAACCTTGTTTTTTCTTGCCTTGCGTATTTTACGCCTTGTAGCGGACATTTTCTTGGTAAACCACAATTCCATTGTTCCAACATTCCAGTTCTATTCCCCGAATTTTCTATCTGTATGTCAGAATAGGCCATCTATTAGCCACGGCCACCCTTCTGAGAGGTTCAGTTGGCTCAACCACGTATGGATTCCCGATTAATTCCAGCAATGGTAAATCCGACTGATGATTACCGTATGCGTAAGATGATGCAAGATCAATATTCGCCTTGCGGGCCAGCTTCTCGGCCAGTATACGTTTGTTATTGTTGAGGCAAAGGGGGCCGTTGGCCCGACCGGTTAACTGCCCATTCTCTCCGATTTCAAGGTCGGTACACAATAAGTGATGAAATCCCAGATCCTCTGCCACCGGTTCGAGCATATACCGGACGGATCCAGAAATAAGCACCAAACGGTGACCTTGCCGCCGGTGTTCATTGACCCGTGCATGTATATTTTGAAGGACTCATTTTTATCTATCTTTGTCAAATTGCATGTAGAGCCGAAGATACTTGGCAAGGATTGATGTCCAGTCTTTTGATTCAGCCCATGCCACTGCTCTGTCGGCAATGATCTGATATTGCTCTTCAGAAGCGCAAAGCTCAGCGATCGTATGTGCCCATTGTGACGGAGTGTGCGGTGATACGATTACAAAGGGACAGTCTTTGGCGAAACCTGCATGCTCAGTTGTAATGGCCGGTACACCGGCGGACGCAGATTCCAGTAAAACGTTGGCTTGTCCTTCCCATCGTGAGGGAAGAGCGAACATATCCGCATCATGATAGAATTGCAAGAGCGTGACCGAATCAACTCCACCATGCCAGACAACTCTTTTTTCAATCCCGGCATTTATGGTAAAGTGCTCCAACTTGATAGCGTAGCTGGTTTCGGGGATATCGCCGACAAAATGCCATTCCCAATCCAGGGTATCGGGCAGCATTGCCAACGCATGCAGTAAAATATCAATTCCTTTCT
>JAJRVC010000322.1 GCA_024277475.1 Deltaproteobacteria bacterium | reverse complement strand
GAATTCCTTAACTTTAGGCACTTTAGTTCACTTTAGCTCATTTTAGGCACTCGTATGTAATAAAACCAGCACTCCCTTTCAGGGAGGAACCAGTGCCGGGCCCTCTGGACCCGGGTATCTACTTGTGAGCGAAGCGAACTAAGTTCACTCCAAATATGCAGTAGTTCACAGCGGTCGGCTGAGCTTTTGGCCCTGAGCCTTCAGCCCTGTTTAGCCCACTCTGCGGCCGTTTAACCGACTCTGGGCCCTGTGATAATCCGGACTCTTCTTAAACAGCACCCCAAGATAAGGCAAATCCCCTTTGGCCAGTTGTTTAGGTTTAAAATCCGGGTCCGTACGCAAAGCCCTGATCCAGTTTATCAACTCCCGGGTCGCCGGCTTTTTTTCAACAGCATCCAGCTTGCGCATACGGTAAAAAGCGGAAATGGCCTTTTCCATAAGTTCCGTGTCGATTTCGGGGAAGTGAACACGGATTATCCGGCGCATCATATCCGGTTCGGGAAAGGCGATATGGTGGAAATTGCATCGTCCCAAAAACGGATCCGACAGGTCTTTTTTGGCGTTTGAGGTGATGATTATCACCGGGCGGGTCTGCGCCTTGATGGTTTTATCAATCTCGATGATATCAAATTCCATTTGATCCAGCACATCCAGCATGTCATCCTGAAAATCGGTATCCGCTTTATCAACTTCATCGATTAAAAGGACGGTACTGATATCGGCCGTAAATGCCTGGCCGATCTTGCCCATTTTTATATAGTCTTCAATATTGCTGACATTGCGGCTGGAATCTCCGAAACGGCTGTCGTTGAGCCGTGTCAGGGTGTCGTACTGGTACAAAGCTTCTACCAGCTTCATACTGGATTTAACATTGAGCACAATCAACGGCATTTTCAGATTTTCTGCAATCGCATAGGCAAGCATGGTTTTGCCCGTACCGGGCTCGCCTTTGAGCAGCAGCGGCATTTCAAGCGCCATTGATATGTTCACGATCTTTGCCAGTTCATCATCCAAAACGTAACGTGATGCTCCGGCAAACTGCCCACCACTGTGATTGTCTGTCATCGAATACCTCACTATTTTCTATATTATTAAGTAGTTATTGTTATTGTATTAACTATTCCTGTAACCGTTCATAGGTTAAGGGTTCAACGTTCAGAGTTAAGAAAAAAAACATTTCTCTGTGCTCCACGCCTTCTGCCCTCTATGCCCCATGCGACAGGACTACCGATTTCGTATTTCCTGCGATATATCCCGGGTCAATCTAAGCACCTTTTCGGCAAGATCAAGGCTCAAAGACCCGGTGCCGCAACTGGGTGTAATCAGGGATTGGGCGGTCAGTTGTTGTGCGTCTATTCCAAGCGATTCAAGCTGTTTAACCTGCTCATCCCACTGGCCCAGCAATGAGGGAACCGATTCTTTTTCAAGTTGCTCGACATTCAGGGTCGGCACAATTCCCCACGCCAGGATTTTACCGGATTCGAGAAATTTTTTTATCTGATCGGGATAAAGAATAAAGCGGTCGAAATAGGCGTGGGCGTCAAAACTGACAATATCGACCGAGGATTCAAGTACCAGTGACCAGTCGGTATTGGCACAGATATGAACTCCGGCAAGCCCGCCTTCCAGGTGGACGGCTTCGAAAACTTCCTCAAAACACTGGCGGATCTCCGCATTGGAAATGCTGGTAAACTCCGAGGAACCGACCCCCGCCAAGGCTGGTTCGTCAAAAAAAATCATCACCGGCCGCCGGCCCAGCAAAAGTCGGCGTACCTGCCAGCGTGCTTTCAGGGCCAATAGTTTAACCGCAGTATCTCTTAATTGAGTATCATAAAAAATAGGTCGCTTATTCTGATCGACAATACCGGTCCCTAAGGTGAACGGGCCGGTAATTTGACCTTTCACGGCTACGGGGGGGGGGGCGAGCGTTTTAAGACGGTCCAAAAGCACAAAAAATCCCCCGGCACTGTCCTCTTTCAAGGCAAATCGAGAGGTTTCAAGTTCGATTTCCCCCTCAATCACCGCCATGTAATCTTCAAAAAACTCCAGCAGATCATTATCATAGGATTCACAGTCCGTATTGACAAAACCCTTGCCGTTATCATAGTGAAAACCCGGCAGTCCCGCTGTAAACTGGACCATCATCCCCTCTTCTTTATGCGCCGGAAGTTGTGCCCAGAAAGGGATTTCAGGTGTATATTCCATTATCAGGTCGCCGGCTTTCCCATGATCGGTCAGCGGGAGACTGCCGATCAGGGTGGCAAGACAGTTGGCCTGAAACGTTTCGATCATTTTCGAGACTCCTTATTTAACTGCACACCTTGCAGTTTCCCCCTGCACCCAAAACTTTTGAATTAACACGGGGAAATTTGTTTAGCAAGATTTAGATTGTGGCAAAACATCTAAAACCTGCAACCCACAACTTGCAACATCCAGCTTACAACCCACAACCCCCGTAAATTAAAACTCGAAATGATTGACACGAAAATTACCCGGTGTTATATTCAGGACGTCCGATGATCTTGTTCATTTCTAATAAAGTCCGGATAAGCCGATTTTGGGCTATCGGAGTGATAAATGGCAAATATTATATCGTTCCAAAATAAGAAAGGCCTGGTCGAAAAGAAACAGGTTGCATTAATTAAAAAGCGCAAAATTCTGGCCGTACGAAAGGTCTTCCAGTGCACCCGATGTGCCTTTAAATGTGAGAAGTGCGGCACGCAGGTTGACCGGGGTTCGGATGACGGCACCGGTTACCATCGCAAGCTGACCGTGCCTTATAATTTTTGTGAAGGGTGCTCGGATGAATATTTGGACTTTATTGAACGGCTCAAGGGAGCCGGAGACCCCGACTGCTACTGGCACAATGAGGCCTGGGTCGATGCCTGGAAGACATGGGTCGATTATCAAAGCAGTGTTGATCGGTATCTAAAATCAAAAGAATTCGGGCAGCTTGTAAATGAACTCAAACAAACCAGGCCCGAGTAATTAGGAGGTAACATGTTTGGAATAGGAATGCCGGAACTTATCATAATATTAGTGATTATCCTTATCATCTTTGGAGCCGGCAAATTACCGGAAATTGGAGCCGGAATGGGCAAGGCCATTCGAAATTTTAAAGGCGCGTCGGATGAAGAGGAAAAAAAAAAGCCTGAAAAGATAGAAGAAGAGGAAAAAAAATCCTGAAATGCTGCTGTAAACCAGTCGATCCTGAATTGTTTGCTATAAAATGGATAAAAAGCGGTTAAGAATTTATGGGGAGACACCCGCTTTATCTGCATAATCCCTCCAGCGAGATACTGTTTTAAGCACCTCGTTAACAATCGTGCCGGCTCGTCCGCGCTTCGGGCAAAAACCGGGTCATACTCAAAATCGGCGACCTCCTGTTAAATCACAGATCAAGCGCCCAATTGTCTTTTACAAGCATCTGGGTTTGCTAATATTGTTATTGACATTTCAACAGGTTATTGATAACTGTATGGATCTGGATAATCTCCCATTTTTTAAAAATTTCCGCAGGTTACAGTAAATGCAATAGAAGACTGCATTTAACCGTGTAGGAGATCCTCCATGATGGAATTCCCTTCTCCGAATTTTGCTTTTCTTGCGGATCTCGCCCCCCCCTTTGATGCATCAAGCAGCGTTAGCGGAGCGCTATTGTATTGATGATCCAAGTTCCTCCCTTACGAAGAGGAGCTTCAAATAGAAGCGTTTTCAGAAAAAACTAAAAGGAGGCTCAGATGGCTGAACTGTACGGTGGGCATGTGGTGGCAAAGTATTTGAAAGAAGTGGAGCAAGTCGGTGTGGTTTTTTCTCTTTCCGGTGGGCATATCGATCGTATATACGACGGCTTCTACGAATACGGTGTCAAACTTATCGATGTCAGACACGAACAGGCAGCCGCCATGATGGCTCACGCCTGGTCCATTTACGACGGCAGACCCGGTGTATGTCTGGTAACCGCAGGCCCGGGGTTTACCAATACACTGACTGGAATTGTCAATGCCTACCAGGAAAATGCGCCGGTGGTGGTACTGGCGGGCACCTCCCCAATAAAAGACCGCGGCCTGGGCGCGTTGCAGGAAATCAACCAGGCAGACATGATCAAAGCCACGGTGAAATGGTATGATATCTGCCAGGATGTCAAACGTATTCCGCAATATTTGTTCGCTGCATTCCGCCGGGCTGTTTCCGGCCGCCCGGGACCGGTTTTTCTGGAACTGCCGCCGGATGTTCTCAATGTTACCGTGAAAGAGGAAGAACTGGCGTGGCCCCAAAAAGGCAGTGTCGCCCCAAAGCCGGGGCCCGATCCGGCTTTCATTAAACCGGCTGCCGACCTGATCAACCGGGCCGAGAAGCCTTTTATTATTGCCGGCAGCGGTGTGGGCTTTTCCAGGTGTGATAAAGAATTACAGCAGTTCATCGACGCATCCGGAATTCCCTTTGCCCTGATAAACAACGGCCGGGGGGCGCTTCCTGACAATCATCCACTTTCTTTGTGGGATGGGGGTTTGGTGGCTATACTGACGGCTTTCAGCCAAAGCGATCTGGTTATCGCCCTGGGTGTCCGGTTTAACTGGCTTCTGATGTTCGGCCAGTTTTTCCCCCAGGCAAAGATGGTGCGCGTCGACATCGATCCGGCCGAGATAGACCGCAACCGCGCCGCCGACGTGGGCCTTGTGGGTGATCTGGGCCTGACACTGGCCCAACTGACGGATGCCGTCGCTAAGAGGGATCACGGAGCCTGGCGGGATTTTCTTAAAGAAGCCTATCTGCCCATGGTCCAGGAAGAAATCAATGCCCGGCAAAAACCTTCCGATCCGATCCATCCGGGCCGAATGGTAGCCCGGGTTAGAGAGGCGGTCGGTGATAATGCCATCTATGTTGCCGACGGCGGCGATACGACCTACTATGGGCTCACGGCCCTGAGGGCCACCGCAAGGAGCGGCGTGATCGGTTCGGCCGGCGGCCAGTTCGGTTGTCTGGGAACCGGCATTCCCTTTGCCATCGCCGCCAAGATTGCCCGGCCGGACAAAACTGTTGTGGTTATCAACGGCGACGGGTCATTCGGCCTCAATGCCATGGAGTTTGATACTGCTGTACGTCACAATCTGCCCTTTGTCTGCGTCATCAACAATGACTGCGCCTGGGGCATGATCAAACACGGCCAGGAAATCTGCTATGGCAATGAGCGTGTTTGCGGTTCGGAATTGGGCATCGTGCACTATGAGAAAATGGCCGAAGCCCTGGGAGGTTACGGTGAATTTGTAGAAAAGGACGAAGACATCGTACCAGCGGTCAAACGATCCCTGGAATCGGGAAAACCGGCCTGCATCAATGTGATCACCGATCCCGGTGTTGTCAGCCCGGCAACCCTGCAGTTTGTGGAAGGTTTTAAAATGGAGTAAACCATGCAAGCGCTGCAATTTTCAGTTTCCGTCCCCCAATGGATCGCGCTCAAGGCGGCCGGCCTGATCAGCCGCAAACCGTTTTATAAAGGGCCTCTGGCCACCGTTAAACTTATCGATTTACCGCAACCCGAGTTGCCGACAAATGAGTGGGTCAAGGTCCGGAATATCTTGTGTGGTTTTTGCGCCAGTGATCTGAATCTAGTTTTTCTCAAAGAATCCGCCAGCGCCAGTCCCTTTACCTCTTTTCCCTGTATTATCGGCCATGAGATATGTGGTCGAATTGATGAGGTAGGATCGGGTGTAACTGAAGTCAAGAGCGGAGATATCGTTACCGTGGCACCGGCGTTGAATTGCGCGGCCAGGGAAATTGATCCGCCCTGTCCGGCCTGTCGACAGGGCCTGGTGGCCAATTGTGAGAACTACGCCAACGGCAACCTGGCAGCGGGAATGATCACCGGGCTTTGCGCCGACACCGGCGGCGGTTTTGCACCTTATTTTGTAGCCCATAAAAGCCAGATTTTCAAACTTCCTGGCGATACAGCGCCTGAAACGGGTGTCCTGATCGAACCGCTTACGGTCGGTCTGCAAAGTGTTTTCAGCAACATGCCTCAAAAAAAGGAAAAAGTGCTGATTATCGGCGGCGGTGTTATCGGTACAATGGTGCTCAAGGCAATTCGTGGCCTTGAGGTGGATTGCCATATCACTCTATCCGAACTTTCGACTCCGGCAGCCGAATCAGCAAAAAGAGCAGGCGCAGATGTGGTAATCAGCGATGGTGATTTACTGTCCAACACCGTGCGAATAACCGGAGCTGCCAGGTATAAACCGATGATGGGCCCGGATATTCTCATGGGAGGCTTTGCCCGGATATACGATACCGTTGGAAGTCCCAAAACGCTGAATATGGCTATGCGTTGTCTGACAGCGGGCGGTACGCTTAGCCAGGTAGGCATCTGGCATGACGTCAAACTGGACCTCACTCCCTTATGGCTCAAACGACAGACGATCCAGGGTGTCTATGGCTGCGGCTACGCCGCTTACAAGGGAAAGTGGCTGCACATGTTTGACATCGCTTTGGACTTGGTTGGCGAGGGTAAAATCGAGCTGAACGGCATGGTTACCCACAAATTTTCTCTGAAAAGTTTTAAAGAAATGATTGAGGTAAATCTGGCCAAAGAAAAACACCGCGCCGTTAAGACGGCCGTATCTTTTAAACAGTTGGAGCTGGTTGAAGGATAGAAAATTATAATTTAATGTCCCTAAGATTCTCTTGGGTCAGGTGATACTGGTCGTTAGCAGAGTGCGACTAAAATCATGGCTTGACAACGGTCTTTATTTGGTACTATAAAGAGACCGGAGGTGTTAAAAATGAATATTTCACAAGATATAAGACCAGTTACCTACCTTAAATCAAGAGCAGCCGATCTGTTAAAACAAATCAATGAAACGCATCGTCCCGTTATCATTACTCAAAATGGAGAACCAAGAGCCATTTTACAAGATCCTAAAAGTTATGAAGATATGCGGAATGCTATCGGGATGTTGAAATTAATTTCCCAAGCTGAAGAGGAAATACGGGATGGGAAGTTAAAATCTCAGCAGGAGGTTTTTGAAAATATTGATAATATTCTGAAAGAAAAATTGAAATGAACAAGAATCATGAAGTTGCCTGGTCCAAAATAGCTGAGAATGACTTGAAAAGTATTATCGAATATATCGCGGTTGATAGTCCATCTAACGCCCTAAAAATATACAAAAAATTAAAACAAAACGCATCCAGCCTTTACACCTTTCCCGATAGAGGCCGCATCGTACCAGAGCTACGAGATCATGGTATTTTGCAGTATCGTGAACTGGTTATACCGCCTTGGAGAATCCTGTATAGAATATCAGAAAAATATGTGTACGTGCTTTCTGTATTGGATTCACGTCAAAATATTGAAGATATTTTATTGAATAGGCTCATCCGTTCAAAAATATGAACCTGCTATCATTTGAGGAGGCTCAAACGGTTTTCTTTGATGAACATGCCATCGAATATTACGATCTTGACCACTCAGAATCTGAAGATAGATTCTTGATGTTGGGACACAGTTACCGACTTCGAGTTTTGGTGGTGAGCCATATATTACGAAAGGCCGGAACAGGTATTAGGATTATTTCTGCAAGGAAAGCCACGAAAAAGGAGCAAAAAGCATATCTCGGAGAAAGATTATGAGAAAATAATACGATTTTTCAAAAATGAAAGGACCCATAAGCTTGACCCTATTTGTGTTTGGCAAACCGATATATTATTCGTTTCAAGCAAAATTCAACGGTGATATTGAACCGAACTGCCCATGAACTCTGCGTCCCTGGATTCAAGGTTGATCTCTTTGATTTCAGATTTGAGTATTTCTGCGATTTGTTTCCTGCGATTTGCGGCCATCCGCCATTCAACCGCAGAAACACTCATCGCGGCTATCGCTTCTCCTTTGTGATTTCTAATCGGCACCCCGACTCCCACAGCACCTGGCATTACATTGCCTTTGCTAATCCCGTGACCAGACCTCTGGGCATCCGCCACCATCGCTCGGACATAGCCGGAGGTACGGTTGTTATATTGCGGATATCTTAACCTGTTGGCATTGATTATTTTTTCAATTTGTCCCTGTGGGGAAAATGCCAGTAATGTCAAGCTGCCGGCACCAATCCCCAAAGGCACCCGCGTGCCGACATCATGAGTCAGTGCGCGTATCGGAAAAGTTCCTTCAACCCGATCGATGCACAAAACGTCATTACCCGAACGAATAACCAAATATGCAGTGTCTTCCGAAAATTGCGCGACTCTCTCCAGTGTAGTACGATATCGATCCCTGATTTTAAATTGATGTGCAGCCGCCCCAAAATAGTATAAGTCAATTCCGAGATGGTACAATTTTGTCACGGGGTCGTAAGTCAAGAGGCCCTCAGTGACCAAAGCCTTTAACATTCTGCGCGCAGTTGCCAAATGTAGACCTACTTTTTCAGCCAAATCATACAAGCGGGCGCCCCGATCATTAAGATTGACGACCTCTCTCAACAGGCAGACCGCACGATGTATACTAAGCCCACCCTTTTGGATCGTTTTCTTGGTATTTTCGCATTCGCTGACGCTTTTCATAAAGTGTTTCCTACTTTTTGTTCATAATTTAAGTTTTGACAATCTCGTAAAAAGTCCAAATTCTCGAATTTTAACCTCATAACTTATTGAAATTATTAAGAACGAAATTTAAGCGTTAAGCTTTTCGTGCCTTTTTGCGATTACTTTAAATTTTTTTAAAAATAATCTATAGCAGAAAAAATTAAAGTGTCAAGAAGAAATAACACTATATAAAATAAAATTTACACTATATGTAATTTATGAAAAAATTTATTATAAACAGTTGATTATATCATAGATGACCCTTGCAAAAGCCGGAGGGCTTCAGAGTCCCCGATAACGGGAACACCACTTCGTTAAGACAAGATGCACACCGAAACTTAATAAATCAGACGTGTGATCCCGCTAAGCGGGGGCGTCAAGAGTGAAGTTGTAGTCGCAGGAGTATTAGGGGACATCCTATAAACTCCAGCACCGGTGAACGGCGACCGACCGGAGCCACATGCAAGAGGCCGATATCGATCTGGTTTTTCGATATGGCTGCCATGATGGACTTTGCATTGTACAGCGATCCGGTCACCATAGTGTTTAATGCTTATTCTACCTCCGGTTTTTTCAGCCACAGCCTTTACGAACATCTGGGCTGCTATTTCATGGTTACTTTTGGGTGGCGTGGTGGTGGCAAAAGTCAGGCTGCCCTCGCCGGCGATGGCGCAGTCCAAACCGGCCATGATCAGAAACATGGAGATGAATGAGAAAAATGCGACAAAAAAAATTTAAACGTTTCATTTTGTCCTCCTTCAACAGAATACCCTGGAATCTGTTGTATTAGGATTGGAAATAATGCTTCCCCTATTTTTTTGAGTAATCACAAGATAAAATTGATGGGTCTTCGCAAGAATGCGGGTCCAACCGAAGAGGAGCTTGCCCCGTATCCTTAGTTTTTCCTGATCGCGGCGAGGTGTGTAATTATGAAAATCCTGGACTGGCCGGCTATGTAACGGATGTCTCCATTGCTCTGGAGACGTAAAAAAAATTAACCTTGACAACAAAACTCCCTTTGGGTTATCGGATTATTATTGTTTCCCTTGAATTTACGCTCCAATATCCTGTGCAGCAGTTGAAGCCGATGCACAACTCGCAATTTTCGATCTATCTGCGTTAAAAACGCAATATCTTATCTTTATAAAAAGCCGATTTTCTACCTCGACAATCGGATATTCATTAGAGAAGTAATAATCTGAATAGATTTCATAACTGGAGGAGGGGATCATGAAACTGTTGAGAAGTGTTTTTGCCGTTCTCGTTGTGCTGTCGTTCGTGGCTGATGTATCACACGGTAGTAAGGGTGAGGTTGTCATCAAAAGAGACAATTATGGCGTGGGTCATGTCTATGCCGATACGGTTTACGGTTTATACTATGGATATGGCTACGCTGTGGCTCAAGACCGGCTTTTTCAGATGGAAATGGCCAAGCGAAGCACTCAAGGCAAAGTGGCCGAAGTTCTGGGAGAAAAACATGTCGAATTCGATAAACGGATTCGTAGTAACTACAATCCCATTTCGATTCAACGTCAACTAGACCGTCTTTCCGAAAGCGATGCCGACATTTTCCGTGGCTATGCAGACGGTATGAACGCCTGGATCGAAGAAATTAAGAAAAAGGCCGACATTTTCATGCCGAAGGAATTTATTGATTTCGGCTTCGAACCGGAATTGTGGACCGCTTTTGACGTTGCCATGATCTTCGTCGGTTCCATGGCCAACCGTTTCGGCGATTGCAACACAGAATTGGCCAATGCACAGATCTACAATGTTTTGGCAAAAATGCATGACAAAGAGACGGCGCTTGCCATCTTCGATCAATTGATACCGATCAACATTGAGGATGCGCCGACCACTATCCCCAGGGGCGAATGGAACCCACCTGCGGTATCCATGCGCAACACCACAAAAATAAATAACATAGCCGTTTCGCGGTTAAAAACGAACAGCTCCGATAAAACCAAGGAAGCGTTACTCTCGGGCTTCAATACCAACGTTCCCTATGGGATTTCCGGTGCCAGCAACTGCGTGGTTATTGGGAAGAAAAAGGCCCAAGGCGCCAAAGCAATCTTGATGAATGGCTTATTCAAGCCGAGCGTATGGCCATGAATATCAACTGGTACTACGCTGATAAAAACGGCAATATCGGCTATGTGTTCACCGGCAAGTATCCTCGTCGGGCTGAAAATTCCGACAATCGACTCCCACAGTCCGGAGTCGGCCATATGGAATGGCGGGAATTGCTGCCCTTCGATTATACGCCAAGGGTCTTCAATCCGAATCAAGGATTTCTGGTCAACTGGAATAACAAACCGGACGTCAGTGTTAACAACCCTGATGAATTCTGGTATTCTTGGGGCTTGGGCGACCGGGTTGATATTTTTATCAACCAGCTTGAAAAACAGGAAAAATGGACTGCCGATCAGGTTTGGAATCTGATCGAAATCAGTTCTTTCGCCGATCTCAATGCCTCCTATTTCATGCCATTCATTGAAAAGGCCGCTCAAGCGTCTTCGGATGAAAAATTGAAAGAAGAGGACGTGGAAAAGCATAAAACATCCGAAGTGGTGCTGAAATACTAGCGATAGTGTAACCAACAGGATCCCGTCCCCAGACCTTGCCCGGGGACGATTCCATCGCGCCATCGTTTATATTGCCTTCATTCTCTGATAATCTTTTAAAAAATCTTACATTTCAAAGTCCGGCGGGGAGAAGATATGAAAATAGTATATTCAATCACAGTCCTGGGGCTTTTTTTTACAGTATTATCCAGAAAGAAACGATTAAGGGTTGGGGATTCCCACGCTATATTGTCAGCGAGCTAGGGCCAATGGCCGGCACCCTGATGGCGATCGATTCGAGTGCGCCGAAGGTTAATCGTTTTATCTCGCTTGATGGCGAACCCTACCTTATCCGGTACAACAGCCGTTTGCCTATCGTAATATATGCGCCTGAAGGTGTTAAAGTTCGTTATCGGATATGGAGCGCTGGGTCGGTGTCTGAAGTGATTGAGGAGAATTGATTTTTTTGCTGTGCAGCACTCTGAGCTGCTTGTCCGAAACCGGTGCTGGCCGCCGGCGGGTATTGCAGGCTACGAGTCCGACCGATTCAGTCGGATGATGGGTTACATGGGTTTCAGACATCTTGATGGTTGAACAGAGTAGGGCAAAGTGTCTTGAAAGTTATCACTGGAGCTCAATTCCGGACTAGGGTTAGCTTAATTTAACCAGCTATCCATTTCTGTCCTTCCATTCTTTGTATTTCCGGAGGTCTTTTTCTAAGAAATACAAAGATAAGCCCAGAATCACCGCATCATCTATCTGACCCAGTCCAACGATGTAATCCGGTATCAGGTCAATGGGGCTGATTATGTAAGCTAATGCTACTACGAAGATGACAATTGATTTAACGGATAGATCCCTGTAGGTGCCTTTCCAGTAATCTTTAATTAGAGGTATCAGCAGTTTGAGGTCTTGAAATAATCGGGCCAATAAGCCGAATCTGATGATACTATTTTTGGACATTTTGAGCTTTCAATGAACCTCAATGAGTTCTCTGCCTTTTGAGAAAGGATTGGCTCCACCGCCACAGTTGCCACATTCTCCCATGATATAACCTCCAATTTATTAATTATGGCTTTTTATAACATGGCAGGATGGTTTTATTCTTTGACTTAAGTCAACGCGCTTACCTTACAGAAAACCAGGGCGGCCCATTGAAAGCGACCCCATGGCCACTCCTCATCATTTGCAAAATGTCATCTGCAATCTTCATATACAATATTTCCAGGCTGCCTCTTCGCGTATATCACGAACAAATACCAAGGCTGCCAGTGATCTTCCATACGGTACAACGCAAACATTAAGTTCGACATCAATTGTAGACCCGTCTGAATGAATAAGCTGGGATTTATATATACGGGGTAAATTCAGGCCTGCGATCCTACCGGAATATCGTTTGGCATTTTTGATAAATTCTTCCTCGGAAATGAATTTCCTAAGGTGCGCGCCTATAAGTTCTTCTTCGGAAAATCCGGCCATCTTACAAAATGCGGGATTAACAAACCTGACTATAAAATCCTGGATAATTGCAATTCCGTCCCTCGCGTGCTCGACAAGAATATGATATGTGTCTTCAACATCTCTGCGTTCCTGTATTTCCTCATGTAGCTCGGTCACCCGTTTTTTTACTCTGTTTTCAAGATTTTCCTGACATCGTTTCAGTTCTAAGTGGGTCCGAATCCTGGCCTTGACCACGGATCGCGTAAAAGGCTTTGTTATGTAATCCGCGGCGCCTAGCTCAAATCCCTTTGCTTCCGTATCCTCCGGGGTCGGCTCCGAAAGGAGGATAATCGGGACATCTTTCGTGGTTTTGTCGGCTTTTAGCTTTCTGCACACCTCGTACATATCTGCAGACGGCATCATGATGTTTAGCAGGATTAATCCGGGGGGATGCGGAGACAAAGCAATCCTGATCGCCTCTTCTCCGTCGGCGACGAATTTGACGTCGTAATCAGGAGACAGCATTGCCTTCAGGACGCTGATATTTTCCGGATCAGCGTCTGCGATCAGCAGTACTTGTTTTGATTGCGGGCGATCCATAATGTAGGATTGATGAGTTGGTTTAGCTTACAGCGGGATGATGGATAAAACCATTTTGAACCGAACCACTTTGCAGCAGTTATATCAATATCCTTGAGGATTGTAAATAATAAAGAAGTCCGGACTTTTTTTTATGATAAGGAGAATATCATTTACACTATTTAAAAACTTTAGTAATTGTTTTTAGAAGAAATAACCGCACGGAGGGGGTTTATTCTAACATCGAAAACCTGGCCCTCCGAGCCCGGGTATCTATTATTACCCGCCCCATGGGTTATTTCCAACCCTGTGAAGGGGGGCTTTACGGCAACAGTCTTTTTTCGTAAATAGATCGCGATGGAGGTGTATAAAAAAATGGGTGTCATAAGAACCGGCCGGGTTGAAATCGCATATGAAACATCCGGCAGTGGAGAAGCAGGAGCCGTCATTCTAATCCGGGGGCAGGGGACGCAACTGATCCATTGGCCGGAATCGTTTTACGAAGCGTTTGCGACCCGGGGATTTCGGACGATACGATTTGACAACCGGGATACCGGCCTTTCCGGAAAATTTGATCGTATCGCCGGCCAGGAACTCGAAGCGCTGAAACGGCGGATTGCCATCGGAGAGGAAATCGAGCCGCCCTATACGATGGATGATATGGCGCTGGATGTCATTGCCCTGATGGATGGACTCGACATTGATTCGGCCCACATCGCCGGCATTTCCATGGGCGGTTTCATTGCCCAGCTGCTGGCTGCCAAATACCCTTCCAGGGTGCTTTCGATGACGTCGATCATGTCCGGCAGCGGTCCTGTCGACGCCACGCTCATCGACGCGTTGTGGTCGGTCCGAAGATCCCGTGAAGTGTTTATCCGGGAATGGGTCGAATATGTTCGTCAATTCGGCAGCAAAAAGTATTTCGAAGGTGATGACTATTCGCACCGGATCGCGGCAGCGGCCTTTGACCGCTGCTACTCTCCCGATGGTGCCAACCGTCAGCTGCTTGCCATTTTCTCCATGAAAAACACAAGGGATTGGG
>JAJRVC010000321.1 GCA_024277475.1 Deltaproteobacteria bacterium | reverse complement strand
CGGGGTAGTATTTTATCTGCAGGGGCGGGGTAGCGGGATCTGGCCAAGCTCTCTTTTCGTTGTTGTGTGAACGAACGTCTCAATTTACCTGAGCGAAAGTGTATCAGTTTATCTGAGCGCTATAGGTATGACAACCATCGGTGACAAATTCAACCTGGGCGAATGTTTCTTACCGGAGTTGATACGCGCCGGCAACACCTTCAACGCGGCGATCAAGGTGCTGGAACCCGAGATTGTGAAGCGGGGGGAAAAGCAGAGTCAGACCGGAGTTGTCGTTTTGGGAACCGTTACCGGAGATGTCCACAAAATTGGCAAAGAAATATTGGCTATGCTGTTGAAAACCCGCGGATTTGTGGTGCATAATCTGGGTGAGGACGTCTCCCTATCAACCTTTGTGAGCAAGGCCGAGGAATTAAATGCGGATGTTATCGGAATGTCGGCATTATTGACGACCACCATGCCGGCTCAGAAAGAGGTAATAGATTTTTTAACGGAGAAAGGGATTCGCGAAAAATTTCGCGTCATGGTCGGCGGGGGGCCGGTCAACCAAAAATGGTCGGATGAAATAGGTGCTGACGGTTACGCCGAGACAGCTGAGGAGGCGGTACAATTGGCTTTGAGGCTTGTAGATGCATAGGTTGAGCGGTTCATCGTTCACAGTTCCCGGTTAAAGTGCTCTAACTGGTCTCTTACAATAGTATTACGTGTCAATCGGGTGGAATTCAACGTTTCAGCCAATGAGTGAAAGCGGCCAATTCAAACAATGGAGTATAAAGTTACGGAAAACAGTTTTTTTTTAGCCTTTGAACCTTGAACCAATCACTTTAGGTGATACGAAATAAAAATGCGTTTCGAAAAACAAGGAGGAAACCGTATGCTCGGTTTTTATGAAGTGTTTAACAGATTTTTAGAAGGTCCTCATATTGCTGAAATGGATTATGACCTGGGTTTTGACGAAAAACTGAGAGCGACAGTCAATAAATACGGCATTAAATATGATCCGGAAAACCCGATCCCTCAAGATGATCAGCTCGCGGATAACGTGTTTGCGGCTGGTTTAGAGTTCTATGAAAAAATCGGAAGCTACTGCATTGACACGTTACGGGTTGCTAAGTTTACAAAAAGGGAAATTCTTGAAGCCCTTGCTGAGGCACCTTGGGAGCCGGTCTTCGGTCAAGATAAAGATGCCAAAAAACTAACGGCCCGACCTCCCGAAAGCAACCAACCACCCTGGTTTTTCATTGGGGCGGCAGGGGCGGCAGTTACAGATGAGCGGGTGTTGTCTGCCATTGTGGAAGGATATGGTCTGGTGCCCTATGGAAATTCAATTACGACACCGTCAATCACTAAAATTAACGGTAGGCCCATTGTTGCAAAAACACCTTTAGAAATCCTTGGGGCAATCCGAACCGTAGAGGTTTCCAAAGCAGCGTTGAGAAAAGCGGGAAGAGCGGGGATGCCGATCATGAACGCCATTTCCACAGCGACTTCCGACGCTGCCAAGATTGCCGGTAGTCAATTCGGTCTCAACCCGTCGGATGGATTGATGGTGGGGTCAATGTCCGAGCTGAAGCTGGATTTTCAACGATTAAACGAAATAGCCTATGCATTACATTCCGGAAGTAATATCGTAGCAGAATCCGGGCCCTTGTTGGGAGGTTATTGTGGTGGCCCGGAAGGGGTTGCTGTCGCTAACGTGGCTTATCATCTGCAAGCAATCCTGGTGCAACGCGGATCAGCCCATTTTACTTTCCCGATCCACTTTAAATTCTCTTCCAACACATCCAGAAATACCCTGTGGGCCACCAGCATAAGCAACCAGGCCATATCTCGCAACAGTCATTTTCCTCTTCTTACTTCCGGAATTTTAGCCTCAGGCCCGGGTACGGAGATGTCTTTTTACGAAAACACTGCCAGAACCCTAACGACCTGTGTCTCCGGTGGTGGCATCCTGGCGCTGGGTCTTGCCAAAAATGTACATACCGATCACTTGACCCCATGGGATCCGAAGTTTTCGGTTGAAATCGCGTACGCTTCGCTCGGCATGAAACGAGATCATGCCAATAAAATCGTCAAAGCACTTCTGAATAAATATGAATCCCGGATTCCCGACGCCCCCATTGGCGAAAGATTCCAAGATCTCTTCGATATCGAAACCCTGGAACCGGGAACTGAATATCGCGAACTTTATTATAAAATGAAAGATGAGATGAAAACATATTTAGGATGATAGAGGATGAAAATGAACCGGCAGGGTCTAAGTGAAGGTAAATTAGCGACTATGACGCCGAGTGAATTTCGGAATCTTGTTAGACGCAAAGAATGGAGCGTAGTCAACACAAATGTTTGTCTGGGGCACGCCCAGGCGAATTTAGTCATCGTTCCAAAATCTTTTGCCTTTGAATTTTTCCTGTTTTGCCATCGTAATCCAAATCCTTGCCCAGTAATCGAGGTTACCGATCCCGGAGAGTATCACCCTCGGTTTTCAGCACCGCAAGCCGATCTTCGAACCGATCTGCCAAGGTATCGAGTGTTCAAAAACGGCGAAATTATCGATGAGCCTCTTGATGTAATTCAATACTGGGATGAGAATCTGGTTGCATTTCTTTTAGGTTGCAGCACTAATTTTGATTCGAGCCTTCGCGCCGCAAATGTTCAATACCACTATATCGGGGATTTCACCACAAACATCCAATGCGTTCCGGCCGGCAGTTTTCATGGACCCATGGTCATCTCAACCCGGCTTTTCAAGACGAGTCATGATGCCGTCCGTGCAATCCAGATCACGTCTCGAAATTCGGCCGCCCATGGTCCGCCGGTTTATATCGGGAATCCAATTGATATTGGGATAAAGGACATCTATCACCCCGATATGTTTTCTTTTCATGAGCAGATTGAGCCCATAGAGCCGAATGAAATTATCATGAATTGGGCGTGCGGGGTAACCCCACAGACCGTTGCATTGAGTAGCAAGATACCGTTTATGATTTCCCATTGTCCAGGGCATATGTTTGTGACTGATAAATTGTCTGAGGAATTAGCTGTTTTGTGAGGGGATGACGGATAGCTCCTTAAATGCCGATTGTTTGACTAAATGTGTCAAGCAATTTCGATTGGATATTGCTATCAATAATTATTTGTTAAAAACCATAAACAATAAAAGGAGGAATTTCAAATGTCTAAACTACAAAAACTTGAGGAAATGTTATCTCATGGAAAGATCAGCCGTCGTGAGTTCCTTGTCCGTGTATCCGCATTAGGCCTGGCAGCTGCAATTTCCCCGGCAGTTTTAACGAATCCGGTGCAGGCCGCAAAACCGAAAAAAGGCGGTCGCCTGCGTGTTGCCTGTACGGGCGGCTCCACAACCGATTCTTTAGATCCGGGCAGCTTAACTTCAACGTATAATGACTTTCTGAACTTTCAAATGCGAAATTGTTTGGTAGAGATAGACCACAATTCGAATGCAATTCCTGAGTTAGCTGAAAGCTGGGAACCATCGCCAGACGCAGCCAAGTGGACTTTTAAAATTCGTAAAGGTGTCGAATTTCATGATGGGAAAACGCTAGATTCTAATGATATCGTTTATACCATGAATCATCACCGCGGTGTGAATTCGAAGTCCGGCGCAAAAGGGCTTTTAGACCCAATTCAAGATGTTAAGGCTGATGGAAAGGATACAGTCATATTTACTTTAAACGGTGGGAATGCAGATTTTCCCTATATTTTGGCTGATTATCATTTGACCATCTTTAAGGCTGGTACAAAAGGAAAGGAATTTGAAAAAGGTATCGGCACCGGCGGATATATCCTTAAATCCTGGGAACCGGGGGTGCGTGCAGTGAGTAGTCGAAATCCGAACTATTGGAAAGAAGGTCGTGCGCACTTCGACTCAGTAGAAACCCTCCAGTTGCATAAAAACTGAAGTATTTTAAAAGAAAATACTTGCGGAGCCCCATGAATTGTGGTTTAAGGAGAATTAATGAAGTAATCCTAACCAAATCCAGGAGGACACCGCAAGTGAAATCAAGTAAAGCACAAATTCAAGCAAAATACCACAAAATTCCGACTATTCG
>JAJRVC010000320.1 GCA_024277475.1 Deltaproteobacteria bacterium | reverse complement strand
GAAAGAGATCTGAAAACCCCCCATCATCACCCAACGCCCATTCGTATGCTGTCACACCTCCCGTCGCCTGGATGGTTGCCGAATAATCGCTGTTCACCAAACCGGCAGGGATAGAGCTGGTGCTAATGACGACATCCGAACCACCGACGCCACAGGGCGGCACATTAAAGCAATCCTGATCCTGGCAATCCATGTATCCGTCGCCGTCGTCATCGACACTGTTGTTGCAACCGTCGGGAAAAGTGTTTTCCCCGGCGGACCCGTCGCTGCCGCTATCACCTCCGCCGCCACCGCTGCACAGTTTGCCTTGAAGATATGCAAATGGAGTTGTCAGTAGCAGGTCATCATAGGTGGCATCAACAATTTTATCCGGGGATTCGAACTCCATATCCGGCGTACTCCCGTTCAGGCCGTCAAAAAATCCGCCAACGCCATCCCGGTCTTTGGCTCCCCCGCTAACGATGACGTAGGCCTGGTTGGCCGAATTTGATCCCATGGTCGTATACAGAAATGACGGATTTGGATTATTGATAAAATCGCTGAGACACAAGGAGCAAGGGAGGTGGGCACAAAGCCCGCTATAGGTTGTCTTGATAAGATCTTCATAGACCCCGTACTTTATGGCATTTTGCCAATTGTCTTTGCCGGAAGACAGGCCCAGCGTCAGATAAGGGAGATCTCCGACATAGGCTGCACAGGTGTCGTCCGCCGGGGGAGTTGTGCCGGTAATGCGGTCTTCTGTTCCGTCACCATTGGTATCAGGGCATGGAAACCTGCCATTGGCACTGATGTATCCCTGAAGGACATAATCATTTTTGTCCAGAATAGCTCTTGCTTTTTTAATCTTCGCTGATTGGATCAATGAAGGCAGCACGGTGGCCACCACCGAAATAATTATTCCAACAATCACCAGGACGATAGCGATTTCGATAAGTGTAAATCCAGCCCGCCGGGTAATGATGGGCGGATTAGGAACGAACAATTTCATGGCTTAAAATCCGTTTTTCTTCTCTTGGGGCTTCGGGCCAGCTGCACGGTTCGACGAATTCTGGTTCTGCGCTCAGGGGTATGTATCCCCTTGGGGGGGGTGTATTTTTTCAGGCGTCGATCATATAGTTTGATATCGAGTTCACGGATTTTATTATAATTTTCAAGCAAAAATTTTCTGACATTCTCGCTGTGCCGCTCGATGAGAAAATTGATCCGATCCTTCATTACTAAACATTTTGGACATAGAACGGCGGATTCGACTTCGACCCGTTCATCACATAGTTTACAGACTTTGCGATCCATTTACATTTACCTGCCTTTTTTCATTCTTCTCCACAAACAGCTTTTTATTCATGACAGTAAAAAGTATATCATGAATCAGCCGCATTGTCGATTTCAAGAAATCCTAACGGATGAAGGCCTGCATGGATTTTTTATTGAAAAAAAGGGGGAAAGTGCCTGATTGTCAACGCCGGGTCAGCCGCTGAGTTTTGTTCTCACCGGAATAAGAGCGCTTAAAATCAGGCATAGCAAGGAAGCAAAAAAGGTTATCCAGAACACCGTTGAAACGCCTTGGGCCACCGCCTCCCGCATCGTTTTTTGAATATCCGGGGAAAGCAAGGCCTGGACTTCCGGCCGGAATATGTTTTCAGCGCCCTGTTTTATCTGGACCGTCAAAGACGGCGGTAAATTGTCCAAGCCGGTATCGATCAGAGATTCCATAGCATTTGAAAGTGCCATGGTTACGAAGCTTCCGGATATGCCGACGCCGATGGTTCCTCCCAGAGTTCTGGAAAACTGATGGGAAGCCGTCGCAATCCCCAGATCCGATAGATCAAGGCTGTCTTGCACCACAAGGAGGGTTGCCATCGAAACAAACCCCATACCAATCCCGGTGAATCCCAGAACGATGGAACAGGCCGTTAGGGAAGTGTCGGTTGAAAACGTGATCAAAATTGCACCGCCGACAGCCAGGCACAGGGAACCGAAGACCGTCGACGGCTTCTGACCGAACCAATTGACAATCTGGCCACATGCCAGTGCGCCGGCCGACCATCCCAGGCTCAAAGACAGCATCGCGACACTCATCTGCATCGGCGTTTTGCCCAAAGCACCCTGTATAAAAAGCGGACTGTAGGCAAACAGGGAAAAAATCGAAAAACTTGCCAGGAAGGCCGAACCGTTGCCGATACTAAAACCCCTGGTTCCGAAGAAATTCAGGGAAAGAATCGGTTCCCGGGCTCTTTTCTCGGCATAAAAAAAGGCGACGCCCGCTAAAATGGTAATCATTGACAAACTTAAAATTTGGGAGGATATCCAATCATAAGAGCGGCCGGCCAACAGGAAAACGGTCAGCAATCCCAGGATGGCTGTTGAAAGGGTTAAAGCGCCCCAGTAGTCGATGGCAGCCTCTTTCTTTTTGTCACGGACCTCAATCAGATAAATGGCGATTCCCAGCAGGGCAAACATCCCCAGGGGCACATTGATAAAAAAAATCCAGCGCCAGGAGAAATATGTCACAATAAAGCCACCAACCGTCGGGCCCAGAACGCTGGCCAACCCCCAGACAAAGCTTCCCATGGACAGTGTTTTTCCACGGTTTTCAGGTGAAGACACATCGGCCAGTACGATGTAAACCAGCGCAAAGTTTCCTCCGGCTCCAATTCCCTGGAGCACACGGGATAAAATCAGCTGCACCATATTCCGGGAAAGTCCGGCAAAAATGGAGCCCAGTAAAAAAATACAGATAGAAATAATGTAAAGCCTGCGAGACCTGAAAATATCGGCCAGTTTGCCAAACACCGGCAGGGACACCGCACGGGCAAGAAGGTAGCTGGAATACACCCAGCTGTAAAGGTGAAGCCCACCCAGTTCCGATACGATGGTCGGCATGGCCGCACTCATCACCAGTGAATCTAAAGCACCGAGAAAAAGCGCCAACAGCGAGGCAATTATTATATAGCGTCTGCTCTTCGTATCGATGGCGGTCTCAGGTGACAGGCGTTCACCGCCGGCATGTTTATCTTGAATCAAAATGTGTCGATCAGCCTCTCTGGAAAAAATGATTGTTTTGGTGTAATTATACTCAGCGCCCTGATAAACGACGCATTCGGTCTTTGGATAGTTGATTTTAAACTATTAAGCAGAACGCTGTGTATGTGTGCGCAAGGATTTAGGTTGTTTTGTGTCATATGGCAAACAAGCGCGTGGCATGGAGTTAACCATGGATTATTTATTTTATCAATCGCCAACTTTAAATGTTAGCTGAATTAAAGGAGAGATGTCATGAAAACCTACCCCATCCCGATGGTACCGGGACCGGTATTAGTAGCCCCAAAAGTGCTGGATGCCTATCAGGCAAATTACGGTTCCGCCGACCTGGAGCCTGAATTTATCGAATTGTATAACCAGGCCGAATCCAAGCTGAAATTAATTTTAAGCACAAAAAACCAGGTTGTTATTCAATCCGGTGAAGGCATGCTCGCTTTGTGGAGTGCGTTGAAATGCTGCCTTGTACCAGGCGATCGGGTATTGTCCATCGCCACCGGTGTTTTTGGTGATGGCATCGGTGATATGGCCGCTTCCATTGGCGCCGAAGTCCGTAAAATCAGTTTGCCGTATAACGAAACCATCGCCGAAACAGCTGAGATCAAAACCGTTATCGAATCTTTCAATCCGAAAATGATCACCGTGGTGCATTGTGAAACCCCGTCCGGTACCCTGAACCCGTTGGCGGAGATCGGCAGGATTAAAAAAGACCTGGAAGTCCCGCTGCTCTATGTGGATGCGGTTTCCAGCATTGGGGGGGCACCTGTTCTAACTGATGAATGGAATATCGATCTGTGTCTGGGAGGATCGCAAAAATGTCTGTCGGCCCTTCCGGACATGGCATTTTTGGCGGTCAGCGACAGCGCCTGGGAAATAATTGATCAGGTCGATTACGTCGGCTATGATGCCCTGAAGCCTTTTCGATCGGCCCAGGCTGAGCATTATTTTCCTTACACGCCCAACTGGCATGGTGTTGCCGGACTCAACGCCGGCGCGGAACTTATTTTAGAGGAAGGGCTGTCCAACAGCTTTTTACGCCACCAGGAAATTGCACGATTCTGCCGCAATCAAATTACGCAAATGGGATTGACGCTTTTTCCGTCTTCTAATGCAATTCCATCTCCCACGGTTACCGCAGTGAATGTGCCACAGGGGGTATCCTGGCAAGAATTTGATTCAAAACTGCGTCAACACGGATTAGGGGTGGCCGGAAGCTACGGACCGCTGACGGACAAAGTCTTCCGCCTGGGACACATGGGAACCCAGGCGGATAAGAATTTGGTGGCTCAGGCTTTGGAGGTAATTAGAAAGGTATTACCTTAATTGTAACCGTTCACAGGTTCAGAGTTCAACGTTGATGGACTCGTAAAACGTCCGAAAAGAGCCAATTTTCAAATTTCGGCGTCAATAATTTCAATAGGTTAAAAGATCGAAATTTGAGAATTTTGACTTTTTACGGGATTGTCAACGTTCGGGGTTAATGACAAAAAAGGATGATAG
>JAJRVC010000319.1 GCA_024277475.1 Deltaproteobacteria bacterium | reverse complement strand
CCTGGCCTCCGGCCTGTAATCTATACGCCTCGGAGTGTGTGACGGTATTAGAGAGATCAACTCTCTGCTACTAAAAACATCTGCCGTGGATACAACTTCGCGAAACCGGCAACCGGGTTCGCATGAAACACTGCCTGGCCGGAACAGTGAATTGATTTTTTTAGTTAGCCCGTCATATGAAAATAGCAAAGACCAAAGTTTCTTCTACCATCAGACTATCCGCTTTTTTTAGGCCAGTGGCGGTGCTCACACTTATCCACGTCTTATGCCCCGCTTAACACGCAGTCGTCAAGACAATATTTGGTTATCCGCCGAAAAGCAAAAGCATATGAACACATCCTGTGATCCAGGAAGCGACTATCTGATGCCTTGTGGCGTAAACCTGAGCGCCACCGTCACATACAATGCCCTGACCCCTGCGGGATGTGGTGAAACCGGGCTGGCCTTAACAATTGCTTTGTATGCCGATTCGTCCAGATATGAATTGCCGGACCGTTCCGTAAACCTGATGTCGGTGATTTTGCCGCTTGGTAGAACCCTGAACACCAGGCTGGCCTGCAACGCCCTGCCGTCTCCGGCCAGTTGCTCGGAAAACGCCCAGTGTCTTTCCACCTGAAAAGCAACTTCAATTTTATATATGTCTATGAGCTCCAGCGCCCGCTTACCACCGGGCCCGGTCGCTCCGGGTACACCCGCACCTGCCGCTGCCCCGGCGGCCTGGCCTGTCCGGGCGGTACTTGTTTCGGTCTGAGCAACCTTCTTTTTTAAGGCTTCGATGGCCTGATTGACAGACTCGGATTTAGATTTCTCAATTTTTTTTTGAACCCCGGACACTGCCTTCTCAATCATTTTCCGGCGATTCAGAGTTTTTTTCTTAAGGGATTTCTTAACCTTCCATTTTCTTTTTTTAGGAGCAAGTGAGATTTTTTTTTCAGACTTCGGTGTTACCGGAAGTGGCCTGGGCGGCGAAGCTTCAATCACCGGTGCTTTGGCCGTCTTTTTTGCCTCGGGCTTTGGTATGACGACGGTCTTGGATTCCGGCACCGCTGCAAGTGCCGGAGGGCCGGGTAACGATACTAAACTGACATTAATCGATCCTGGCTAAAACCGCCGTCTGGGAGCCGATTCAGGTAAAAATACCACATATCCGATAAAACTCAGATGAATAAAAAACGAGATTCCAAAATAAAGCAGCATTGTGCGGGAATCAATTCCCATCCCGAACGGATACGCATGAGAATGGCTGTTTTTTTTCATCAACTTTCTGTTTTTTGTGCGTCGCTTATCTTTTCTATAACCGCTGGTTCGGTAATCATACCCAGCTGCTCGATGCCGGCCTCTTTAATTTCCGCCATCACCTGAACAACGATTCCATACGGAATATTCTTATCCGCTTTGAGGTAAACTGCCAGATCGCTGCGGCCTTGAAGCATTTTATTCAGTTTTTCACCCAAAAAATCCACGGCAACCTTAAAGTCATTGATATAAACCAAGTGATTTTTGTCTATCGTAATGACAAGATGTTCCTTTTCGGAATCAAGCGGTTTGGCCGTTGCCTCAGGCAAATCGACGTTTAACCCCTCTATCATCATGGGCGCTGTGACCATAAAAATAATTAAGAGAACAAGCATGACATCCACAAATGGGGTGACGTTAATATCAGACATGAGCTCCCTATGGCTCCCTGCATAGGCCATTCTTATCTCCTCTCGACCCGCAAAATGTCACGCTCAATAATATTAAGAAAATCAGCCGAAAAACTCTGCATCTCAGTTTCGACAATTCGGATTTTATTCATAAATAAATTAAACGCGATGACAGCCGGTATGGCGGCTGCCAGTCCCGCAGCAGTCGCCACGAGTGCCTCGGAAATACCGGGAGCGACCACCGCCAGGCTGGCGGAGCCTCTCTGACCAATTCCGCTGAAGGAATTCATGATTCCCCACACCGTTCCAAATAAACCGATGAACGGTGCGGTGTTTCCGGTGGTTGCCAAAAAGGGAACCATCTGGGTCATACGCGTCATCTCTGTATTTATCGCTCTGCGTAATGCCCTGTTTACATTATCCATTCCGCTAAATTTGGTACCAAAAGAAGAACTCTCTCCGTTTTCCCCGGATGATTGCGGCTGGGATGTGTCTCCGGATTGACTCGTCTTTTTTAATTCCACATAGCCGATCCGAAAAATTCTGGCCACCGGACTTCCATGAAGTTGCTTAGCTTTTGAAAAGGCGTTGGACAGATCGCGGCTCTTCCAAAAAAATTCAGTAAATTCGGCAGACTGTTTGAATGCCTTTTTGATATATCGATATTTGATCAATATAATTGCCCATGAGGTAACTGAAAAAAAAAGCAGCAAAAGCAGAACTAATTGAACGATGAAGCTGGCATTGCTAACCATATGAATCAAATCAATTTGGGCAACCGGCATATAACACTCCGTTTTTTTTTAATTAATGAAAGATCTTAACTTTTTTGTAATTTGAAATATAAGAACAAATTTGCAGTAAACAAGTGTAATAACTTTCTGTTTTCATTATTCTTAGTTATACCAGAAATGGGAAAAGTGTCAACATGTTTGGAGTTTGAAGTATCCATCTATAATTTTTCATAGGTTGAACGATTTTTTTTCAAAAAAGTGGGCCGAGACTTTAATGCAGATCGGGTAAAAAATCGCTCTGTTCAGGTTTTAGCTTGCCTTCAACGGCGGCGGCATTTATGAGT
>JAJRVC010000318.1 GCA_024277475.1 Deltaproteobacteria bacterium | reverse complement strand
TAACAAAAACCACACCGGGAGTCAAGCAGCGTAACCTGAAATAACAACCTTACTTGTTTTAGGATTTAGCTATTTCCTAAAACATAGACCGGAAAAACCGGATAAACACCAGCTCCCGCTCATTTTTCTGGTCGAGCGTTCGGGGTGGCATCCGGGTTCTATCGGCGACCTTTCATTTCTTGGGGGGGGGTGACAATAATTACAGCACTCACCGGCATGCTGTAGTTGTTCTGCCGGTTCTCGTTGACGCCCAGGGCGGTGAGGATGAGCGCCTGCTACTTGTAGCTGGTCTTGCCGAGGGGCAGACTGTAAAAGCAAAGTAAGCGAGCATTTAGCCCCATCTTCACAGGCAGCCCATCCCGTGCAATAATCGCCTCCCAAAACAAACCGCTCAGCAGGGAGGTCATTCATGGCACGCAACAGCGACTATCAGAAGGAGCTGGCGCGAAAGCGCCGGTACTGGAAAAAACATGTCGAAACCTGGCGGGCAAGCGGCATGCCTCAAGCTCAGTATTGCCGCCAGCACAATTTAAAAGTCCACTGCCTGGTATACTGGAGAAACCAATTCCCTCGCCATGATCGCTCTCCGGTTCCCTTTGTCCAACTCAAATTACCCGAAGAATTTCAGCTGCCCCGGCCGACGGCAATCAAAATAGCCGTCGGCAACTGCCGCATCGAGGTGGAACACGGATTTGATCCCGACACCCTCAAAAAAATCGTTCACACCCTCGGACAGCTGTGATGTTCCTGCCGTCCCATACCCGGATATATCTGGCTGTCGGTGTCACCGACATGCGCAAGGCCATCAACGGGCTGTCGATCCTGGTCGAGGACCGGATGGACCTGGACCCCTTTTCCGGGCATCTGTTTGCCTTTTGCAACCGCCGGCGCAACATGATCAAGATTCTGTACTGGGACCGCAATGGATTTTGCCTGTGGCACAAGAGGCTTGAAAAACAATTTTTCCCCTGGCCGCAGAGTCCGGACGATATCCTCGAGCTCGACACCCGACAGCTGAGCTGGCTCCTGGAAGGTCTGGAACCTGCCCAGGCAAAGGCTTTCCAGAATCTGTCATATAGTACTCTGATATAAATAAAGTACTTTCAATATCCATGGTTTTGTGCTATGCACAGACCATGAATGTTGATGTTCAAAAGCTTTCCGATAACCCCGATGAGCTCAAGAAAGCCATCGTTTCCCTGAAAGAAAGCTACCAGGAAAAGATCGATTACCTGGAACAGAAGATCCGCCTGTTGCAGATCGAGATCTTCGGTCGCAAGTCAGAAAAACGCCCCCTGCCGGACATCAACCAGATGCGCCTCTTCGATGAGCCCGAAGCCGAATCCCCTGTCGTTGAAGAACGTATCGTGGTGCCTTCTCATAGCCGGAGAAAACGAGGCCGAAAACCCCTGCCCGAGAATCTGCCGCGGGTCGAGATCATCCACGACCTGGATGAGTCCGAAAAGGTCTGTGACTGCGGCTGCCGGCTGAAACGCATCGGTGAAGAAACCAGCGAAAAGCTCGATTACGTTCCCGCCAGAATCCAAGTGGAGCGGCACATCCGTTACAAGTATGCCTGCCCGGACTGTGAAGGCGTGGACAGCCAGGGGCCCACGGTCAAAATAGCCCCGGTTCCGGCGCAGCTATTACCAAAGAGCATTGCCACCGCAGGGCTGGTGGCGCACATCATCACCGCAAAGTTTGAAGACGCCCTGCCGTTTTACCGCCAGGAAAAGATCTTTGCCCGTTTGGGCATTGAACTGGGCCGCGGCACCATGGCCGGCTGGGTCATCAAAACCTACGAGAAGGTTTACCCGCTGATCGAATTGCTCGGTCATGAAATCCGCTCCGGCCCTTTAGTCGGTATCGATGAGACCCCGGTCCAGGTTTTAAACGAACCCGGGCGGGAAAACACCACCAAGTCTTACATGTGGGTGTTCCGTGGCGGCGACCCCGATCATCCCGCCTTGGTTTACCAGTACCACCCCAGCCGGGCGGGGCAAATACCGCTAACCTTTTTAAACGGCTACCAGGGCTTTGTCCAGACCGACGGCTATAACGGCTATGACGCCCTGGGCCGTCAGCCCGGTGTGACCCTCGTCGGGTGCTGGGCCCATGCCCGGCGAAAGTTCGACAAGGTGATCAAGGCCCGGGGCAACCCCAAGAAAAAGGGCGCCGCCGACGAAGCCATGGACTACATCGCCGGCCTGTACGCCGTGGAAAAAGAGGCCCGCGAAAAAGAGCTTTCTCCGGGTCAAATTTACGACCTGCGCCAGCAGAAAAGCAAGCCGATCCTGGACAACTTTAAAATATGGCTTGACCACAAGATCATGTCCACACCACCCAAAGGCCTGCTCGGAAAAGCGGTCGGTTATACCCTTAACCACTGGTCCCGTCTTGTGCGCTACATCGATGACGGCCGCCTCCGGCCGGACAACAACCTGGTTGAAAATGCCATCCGCCCCTTCGTCATAGGCCGCCGAAATTGGCTATTCAATGGTCACCCTTCCGGCGCCGAGGCCAGTGCCGCAATGTACAGTCTTATTGAAACCGCCAAGGCCAATGGGCTGAAATCCTATTTTTACCTGCGCTACCTGTTTGACAAACTGCCCCTTGCCCAAACCGAATCCGATCTGAAAAATTTGTTGCCGCAGTATGTTGACCCTGCCGCCCTGGGTGCGCCGATCCAGTAGGGTGTACTTTATTGAGCGCTTACGAATATCTGTGAGACCTTCGATGGGTCATCCCCTTGTACTTTCTTGTGGATTCCCATCAGCAAAGCTCTCACCCGTTCAGCAACAGACAACGTCTCCTGTATCCTCGGTAATACCGTCGAGTGCAGGGCATACTTGGCATACCTGAACTTTGAGCGTAAGGGCGCAGGTTTGGGCCTCAGCGCAACACCAAATGAGTTTGGGG
>JAJRVC010000317.1 GCA_024277475.1 Deltaproteobacteria bacterium | reverse complement strand
CGTATCGTTTTCAAAGGTTTGATTCGTCCGTTGATGTCCGCCAAAGAAACAATGAGCTTCTGCCGGGCTAACGGCATTCTCAACAAGCAATACAAGAAATGGATGATGGAGCAAACGGCTTACATCGTCAAATCCGCTGATCAATATGCAAAAGATCATTGCGGCCAGGGCATCACCCATATTCCCACGTGGCGTATTCGCAAAGAGGACCTGGCCCATGAGCGGCAACGGACTGAAAATATCGAAAGCGGACTCATCGGTATCTGGTCGTGTCTGGAATCAGGCCTATCGTTTCGTGCCCGGTACTGTGCAAAGACCGGATACCCCCAGCTTCAAAACTACCGGACCCGGTGTAAACACCTGTATTTTTATTTTGATGATGACCGCTACGGGTTCATGAATATACGGCTGCAAACCTGGTTTCCCTATCATATCCAGATATGTCTCAATGGCCGTGAATGGCTGCGCCGGTGTCTCGAACGCCAAGGGATCGACTTTCTGGCCAAGGGCAACAAGTTCCTTCATATAGCCGATTACCAGGAGGCTCAACGCCTTCTGGACAAACAGCTCGACGTGCGCTTTGTCAAACTTCTCAACGGGTTTGTGTCACTTGCTTTCCCCATGATGCGCGAGATAATGGGCCCTCATCTTTCTTATTACTGGACCATGTGGCAAAGCGAATGGGCCACCGATCTGATTTTTGATTCGCCGGGCAAGTTGAATCCGATTATGGACTCCCTGTTACGCCATGCCCATATGTCCGGGACCAGCACGCGTGTATTGCGCTACCTGGATCGGCCCCTGACGAAATCCGGCAGGCCTTACGCCCGATCAACAGACGACGTGCTGACACGCGTTACGGATTTCAACGATGGCATTCGTCTGCGCCATTGGGTCGATAATAACAGTGTCAAGGTTTACAATGAACAGAACGTGCTGCGTGTTGAGACAACGATAAACAATCCCGGAAAGTTTCGGGTGTTCCGCCATAAACAGGGCCAGTCGCCAACTGAATCCAAATCGCGTCTTGCCTTACGCAAAGGCGTGATGGACATCCCGATACGGGCCAAAATATCCCAACAGGCTAACGACCGTTTCATGGATGACCTTTCCAATCTGCATGATGAATCGCCCGCCAGTGACCTCATCGAACAGATTACCCGGCCTGTTACAAAATCCGGTCGCCGATTCAGTGCGCTCGATCCCACCGGCAAGGATCGTGATTTTCTTCAACTCATCAGTGATCCGGCATTCAGAATCTCGGGGCTGACAAACAAAATGCTTCGCCAACGGTTGTCTGATACGCCTTTTGGATCCGGTCGCACGGACAAGCAGCTGTCTGCCAAGATCAGTCGCCAGCTGCGATTGCTCCGCGAGCATGGGGTTATCCGAAAACTTCCCAAACAGAACAGGTATCAACTGACGGGGGTGTACGCCTCATATTACGTCACATAATCGGGAAAATGACGGTTAATGAAAAACGTCCAAAATTGCTCCCAGCGGTTGCTCAAAATAAGAGAACGAAGTGTAAGGATGGTCTGACCGCCATCAATGCTCCATCGCATGCCTGACTTCTTCAGGCGCGCGCCAATAAGATTCTTGCATGCGGCTTCAACGACACCACTGCCGATAGGGAGGTTTTTCTGTTTCAGTTCATAGTAATTCATTCGCCTTCTGTTATGCTGAAGGTACTTTAGGCCTTCTTCGATTTCCGGGTTCTTTTTCGTTTTGCTGCGCCGATACCGAACCGCCCGAATGACTTTGGCGGCACCGTCAGGATCTTCTTTAAGTGTGCTGCGGTATTTTTTGAACCATGCCGTAGCGTCTGAGGCATCTTTGAAAAACAATTTTGACAGCGCCGAGAGATGCTCGCAGGCGTGGAAGAAATCTAGCACATGAATTGCGTCAGGATACTTTTTACGAAAAAATTTCCACAGATCACGGGCGCCGTCGGCTATACATATGGTGTATTTAAAGTCGTGTTTCCGGACTATGCTTTGAACCTCCTTTTCAAGAAGACGTTTGGCCTGGGTTTTTCCCTTTTCGGGCATACGGCCAATGTAAACGGTGCTCAATCGGTCGCCCTGGGCATCGTAGGTGCTGATGGTAGCTGCCGTGGCGTGTTTCCAGCCCTGCTTTCTTATCAAAACAGATGTGGAGTCCATACTCATGGCAAGCGTAACGGCGTTTTCAGGGACCGCTTGCTCAGACTGGACCGTGAAAAGGAAATCACTTGATTCCAGAAAATCGCCAACGTATTCAAGCACCCTTTTTACCGTCCCCTCTGAGGGCTTCATGAGCGCCCATTTTTTACAATGATTGACAAATTCACCAAGGGTCATCGAGGCCATGCTGTAACAGATATACTCAGCCGCTGCGAAGCTCACATAGTCATTTATGAATTTAAGCTTAATCTCAAGAGGGCAGATGCTGCGGCTGGCCCTGTTGCTCTGGTAGACCCCTCGTTTGAGCGAGATCTCACCGAGCAGGGTTAAATACCTGCCCAATGCGAAATATTTGCGATAGTGCTTCTGGCCGTTATGAGAAATTGCCTTGGCCCGCTCGTCATTTCGGGAGAACAACTCGCTCAACCCGACGGCGCCGGACTGCCCGAGGAATTCAATGAACTTCTTTTCGACATCTTGTATCCTGGCACCGTCAAAAGGATATTGCCCAATAGAGCTGAGTTGTTCAGCTACGCCGGTGCGAACGGCCGATATTATTGCAGATGAGACACCTTTGGTTTTCATATATGACAATATAAAGCACCTTTGTCATATATAGTCAAGCTAAAATTTTAAATTCTGCTAATTATTGGGCATTTTAACACGTAGTGTGGGGCGTACACCCCTTTATTAGCGTGCTCAAAGTTGAAAATTTCAACGATTGCCCAGCTATCATGATTCCGTCCTGCGTATCTATGACCTTCAGTATTACCGGTTCATTCTCTTGAATGATGTCATTTTGAATTTTTTCATCCATATGTTCTATAGTGTTTCGCACGTCAATTATAGGTGTTGTCAACGATTCAATGTGCTTTCTAATTGTTCGTGGAAACGCCAACCCATCCTGATTGCCTTTGAGGATATCCAGAAACCGGAGAATGCGCCTCACAGTAGAAATACAGTTTTCCATGTGGTCAACAAACTTGAACATGTAAATGTATCTTCCATTGCGCGCCATTTCGTCTGTATTCCGATGCCCTTCAGCAATCTGGGCAACGAGCAAATCTCTCGCTTCCTTGTATTCGTCCACTGCCTTGTCAAGTAGTCTTATATACAGCCTACGATTTAGAGCGGTTCTACGGGTAATATCCTTGTCGCCTTGAGCAAAAACCAAGTTAAGTATTAAGGTCGGTTGAAGCCTCTCCAAGCCCGACAAGTCTTCCATCCTCAATTCAGTAGGGATCATTATGTATATCGTTTTCTACCGCATAACGTTCAAGCTCAGGGGCGAGCGGGATTTGCAACACTGAATTTTGATTTACCGTGTCCTTTCGGCAAGCGTGCATGAAAAATAATTTCAACTGAGCTACAGTCGGTCATCAACCTTTTATATAAGGAGGATGACCGATGGATTTGACAACCACCTCGGACCAGCCCAGCCTGGAGCAAGTCCAGGCACAGTTTGAGCAGTGGCGCCGCCACCGGGGCAGGCGCCGCGCCATCCCGGAGTCGCTGTGGGAGGCTGCCGCGTCACTGTATCCGGCCCTTTCGATCAACCGCATATCAAGAGCCCTGGGCCTCGACTACACCAGGCTCAAGGCCCGTGTCCATGGACAGGCGCCGGACCCGGCACTGCCCACGGAGACCGCTTTCATCGAGGTGGGCATCGCCGGAACCGATCCTGTCTGCTGCACCGTCGAGATGCGGCATCGAAACGGCAGCATGACCGCGCAGGGCGTTAACGGCCTGGATCTGATGAAGCTGGCCAGAGTGTTCTGGAGCCGGTCATGATCCAGGTCACCCCCCAGATGCGCATCCTGCTGGCCGTGGCGCCGGTGGACTTTCGAAAGGGCATCGACGGCCTGGCGGCGGTGTGCCGGCAGGTGCTGCAAAAAGATCCGTTCACGGGCCATGTCTTCATCTTCCGCAACAGGAAGGCCACCGCCATCAAGGTGCTCATGTACGACGGGCAGGGCTTCTGGCTGTGCCAGAAACGGCTGTCCAGGGGGCGTTTCACCTGGTGGCCGGACATAAGCGACACACGGGTCACGCCCCTGGCCGTCCATGAGCTGCAGCTGCTGATCTGGAACGGCAACCCCGCCAAGGTCCACGTGGCACCCCCGTGGCGACCGATCGTGGGCAAAAAAAGATAAAAAAGTGGCCGCCTCCACTTGCGTTCCAGCCTTTGTTGTGGTATCTGACGGCCATGTTCACTTACCGCGGAAGGGTCGTCACCGAAAAAGACATCGTTTTCATCAACGAACTGATCGCAGAAAATCCCGGCCAGAGCCGCAGGCGGCTGTCAAAAAAGCTGTGCCAGGCCTGGAACTGGGTTCAACCCAACGGGCAGCTGCGCGACATGGTCTGCCGCAGTCTGATGCTCGAACTGCACCGGGCCGGACACATCCGGCTGCCGGACAAAAAGTGCTTTCCGCCCAACCCGTTGGCCGATCGGAAAAAGCCCGCACCGGTGGACATCGACCGGAGCCCCTTGAAAGCCGGGCTGCCCGGCATCCGGCCTTTGGAGTTCCGTCAGGTGCGGCG
>JAJRVC010000316.1 GCA_024277475.1 Deltaproteobacteria bacterium | reverse complement strand
TCCGTTTCCACTTCGAGGGTTCTCCAAATGGTAACGGATTTCGCTTCGACCGCGCCCCTTTTCAATTGTCAAAATCCTCTCAATCGCGCCTCTTTTAGTTTATCAAAAACACCGATGAAATTCACTCATAACTTTCTCTGCCTAAAAACCTAGCCGATACACTAGAAAACCATTTTCTTCCCAAGTTGTGCTATCTAAACCGTTCACAGCATCAATGATCACACTGGAATGTGTTAGCTCTCTTAGTAATCCCGGCTTCAACATCTGAAAGGAATGATGCCCCACTAGCAAAACGAGCGCATCAGCATCGAATAGCGCTTCTTCTAATAAATGAGTGGTAGCAAATCCATTAAATTTTATGTTCGTATTGAAAGGCTCAAAAGCTCTTACAATTGCACCCTGTTTAGCCAATAATTTTGCCACTTCAATAGCGGGGCTTTCCCGCAAATCACCCACATCTGGTTTGTAGGCCAAGCCTAAAGTCGCAACGCGCTTGCCTTTTACCGAACCGCCCAAAGCCTTTTCAATCAATTTGACCACATATTCCGGCTGGCTGTCATTCACCTGTCTTGCCTGGCGAATTAATGGCGTTGTTTCCGGTGCAGCTTCCACCAGGAACCAGGGGTCTACGCTAATGCAATGTCCTCCTACACCGGGGCCAGGCTGCAATATATTTACTCGTGGATGATAATTGGCAAGTTTTATCGCCTCCCACACATCGAATCCAATTCGCTCTGCCAGCCGCGAAAACTCGTTCGCCAGGGCGATGTTGACATCCCGGTAGGTGTTTTCCATCAGTTTGACCATCTCAGCGGTGGTAGCTGTGGTCAATAAGATTTCGCCTTCCACGAAGGTTTCGTATAGTTCCCGCCCCCTCTCCGCCGAAAGCCGGTTCACACCTCCAATCACGCGGGCGTTACGTACCAGTTCATCCAAAATCTTCCCCGGCAGCACGCGTTCGGGGGAGTAAACCAGGTAGAAATCTTCCCCAGCCTTAAGCCCGCTACGTTCCAGAATTGGCTGCACCAAGTCTACCGTAGTGTTGGGGGGCGAGGTCGATTCCAAGATTACCAGATTCCCCGGTTGCAAGTGGGGAACGATGGCTTCTGTGGCGGAAACCACATAACGCATGTCGGCTTTTTTGTATTGGATGCCGTCTTCGGTTTCGGCAATTTCTTCCTGGAAAGGAGTAGTAACGGCGATGATGAAGGCATCGGCAGGTTGAACCTGCGTGGAGACCTGCAAATTTCCACTCCCAACCGCCTGGCGCACGATTTCTCTTAAGCCTGGTTCGTGAATGTGGATATCGCCATTGTTCAGGGTGTTGACAATCTCCTGGTTGATGTCCATACCGATGACTTTCTTACCATGTGTGGCGAACATCGCTGCGGTGGGTAATCCAATGTACCCTAACCCAACCACGCAAACCTTATTGAATTCCATAATCCAGCAATCCTTTCACAACCCGCTGGCTCGCTTGTCCATCCCCATAAGGGTTAACAGATTGAGCCATTTGAGTATAAGCATTTTGGTCATCTAACAAATAATGTGTTGATTTAATGATCTTTTCTTTATCCGTCCCCACTAACTTAACTGTGCCTGCCAAAACTCCTTCCGGGCGTTCTGTTTTGGAACGTAAAACCAAAACCGGCTTCCCTAATCCGGGAGCCTCTTCCTGAATACCACCGGAATCCGTTAGCACAAGATAGGCATTTTTCATCAAATGCACTAAAGATAAATAATCCAAAGGAGGCAGCAGGGTGATATTGGGTATATCTCCCAGTATTCTTTGTACAGGTTCTTGTACTTTCGGGTTCAAGTGAACCGGATAAATAAGGTGAACGTCATTTTCGTACTGCTTTGCAATTTCTTTGAGCGCAAAACAAATACTTTCTAAAGGTTTACCAAAATTTTCCCGCCGATGAGCGGTAACAAGAATTTTACGCGGTTCCGTTATCCTATCAAGCAATTCATTAATAGGTGTTGGCAAAGGGAGTTTGGCAACCCAGAGCAGAGCATCGATAACGGTATTCCCCGTTTTTATGATTTGGGAGAGGGCAATCCCTTCGGCTAATAAATTGTTTTTGGCTTGATGCGTGGGCGCAAAATGCATATCTGCGATAACGCCCGCAATGCGTCTGTTAATTTCCTCGGGGAAAGGTTGCCTTTTATCGCCTGTACGCAACCCTGCTTCTACATGCCCGACTTTAATTCCCTGATAAAATGCCGCCAAAGATGCCGCCATGACTGTAGTCGTGTCGCCCTGTACAAGCAACCAATCCGGTTTCTCTGCACGGAGAACAGGAGAAAGTTCAAGCAAAATACGGCTTGTTAGTTGCTCCAAATTTTGATTAGGCTGCATCAAATTCAAGTCGTAATCCGGTTGTATTTCAAATAAATCAAGAACCTGATCCAGCATTTCGCGATGCTGGGCGGTCACGCAAACAATCGATTCGATTTCACTAGGATGCTTTTCTAGTTCTCGAATCACTGGAGCCATCTTGATCGCTTCAGGACGCGTGCCAAAAACAGAAAGGATTTTGATCATTTTCAAAATGCCATTCAAAAAACAGAGACAGCCCCGCCCGCGATGGACGGGGCTGCTCGTGCTACTAGCCTAGAGTTCCTTCTCACCTTCGGCCGTCCCCACACCGCCGGGGCGGTCTTTGGCGGTGACGGCGATGCGCACGGTCGCGCCGGTGGGCACGGCGGCGCTGGCGGTGTAAACCCAGCGGCCAGAGCCGGCAGGCGTCTCGACCGCTGCGCCGCTTTCGAGCAGGCTGCCGGCGTCGTCGCTCAGGGCGACTTC